>NZ_RAWC01000270.1:0-10837 GCF_003611685.1 Corallococcus sp. CA049B
ACACCGGCCATGGTCGCTCCCTGCCGCGTGTTCATCTTCGGCGTGGGGAGGTTGTTCATGGTCGGCTTCATCAATTCGCGCAACGGACGGTGGATTCGGATTCTGGCGGGCACGGGCATGGTCCTGGGCGGGCTGGGCACGGGCACGCCCCGGGGCGCGATGGTGGCGCTGACGGGCCTGCTGCCGCTCCTGACCGGTGCGCTGGACTTGTTCCCGTTGGGGCCGCTGATGGGCCTGCCCCTGCGGGGCGCGGACGTGCGGCGCGCGCTGGGGCAGCCGGAGGAGGCACCGCTGCTCGACCTGGCGCACGACGGGGGGCGCTCTCCCTACGCGCCCCCCAGCACGCTGCTGCACTAGCTACTTCGTGCTCACCTGGAAGGGGATGCCGAGCGAACCGAACGGCTCTCCCGTCTGGGCATCCACCAGCTTCAGCTGGAGCGTCACCGCGTTCTCGCGGTGGGTCACGCCCTGGAAGTAGAGGAAGCCCTCCTGCGTGCCGCCAGGCTCCAGCGTGCCCTCCGGCAGCGCGTTGTTGAGCATGTCCTCCGTGGGCAGCGGCTGCTCGTAGTAGTACGGGTACGGCCCGTAGAAGGGGCTGCCCCAGCCCCAGGGGCCGCCGTACCAGCCCGGTCCCCAGCCGCGCCAGGGCCCGTAGCCGTAGCCGCCGCCCACCCACATGCCGCCCCGGGGATACATCGCCGGGCGGATTCGTGCGGGCTCCTCCGCGTCGCGCGACGAGCTGGCCCGCCGCAGCGACAGGGGCGCCAGCGCGCTGTAGCGGAAGTGCGACTCCTGGCCCACCAGCGCGAAGTCCTTGTACTGGAGGCGAAGCGGGCGGTCCCCGTGGTTCTCCAGCCGGACGTAGACGGGGGTGACCCGGCGCTCCAGGTCGGACGGCGAGCCCTGCCACGCCGAACCGTCCGCCGTGAGCCGCACGCCCGCTTCCTCCGTGATGGCGCTGCTCTTGCCGCCCTGGAGGACTCCCGCTTCCGGCACGGGCCGCAGCTTCGTCTCCGCCGCGCAGCCCGCCATCAGCATCAACCCCAGGGCCCCCACTCCCAGTGCTCTCCGCATCGCATGCCTCCTCGCACTTCAAGGTAGGGCGTGCGGCGTTCAGGGGATGACATGCCTCGTGCTCCACCCCGGGCAGCGGGCGGGCGGGACAGGGCTCTTCACCCGTGCGTCCCTCAGGGCTGGGGCGTCACCGGCTCAGCGGCGGTGGCGGGCCAGGCGGGCGCGTTGACGAAGTCCCAGTCCTGATGGCGCGCCCAGGTCTCGAAGGTCTGCCAGCCCACGCGCGGGTAGCTGTTGCGCAGGGTGAGGATGTCCGCGTGGTAGCCCACGCGGTCCAGCCACTCGAACATGGCCGCCAGGTCCTCGCTCTGCTGCTGGAGTCGAGCCAACGGGACCTGCTCGAAGTGGATGCGGTGGCCGCCCACCATGGAGAGCAGCGCGGCGGCCTGCTGGCCCGTCACCTCGTCGGAGGCGACCTCGATGCGCTCGCCGATGAAGCGCTCCGGGTCTCCCAGCACGTGCAGCGCGAAGCCGGCCAGGTCCTCCACCGCGACCATCTGGAGGCCGCGCGTCGCGGGCAGCCCCAGGGCCAGCTTCCCCTCCGCCAGCAGGTCGCGCGCGGGCGGGTGGAGGAGGTTCTCCATGAAGTAGGTGGGGGCCAGGATGGTGAAGGGCATGTCCCGCCGGCGCAGGTACAGCTCCACGGCGTGCTTGCTGTCGAAGTGCGGGATGCCGGTGAGCTCCGACGCGCCCGCCACGGACGAGTAGACGAAGTGCCGCACGTTGGCGCGCTTCGCGGCGTCCGCCAGGTTCTTGCCGTGCTGGACCTCCGCGTCCACGCCGCCCGCGCCGAAGGGCGTGGCCATGGCGTAGACGGCGTCCACGCCGTGCATGGCGCTCTCCAGGGAGACGAGGTCGTCGAAGTCGCCCTGGGCCAGGGTGACGCCGGGCCTGCGCAGGGCTCGGGCGGCCGGGGCGTCCGCGTCCCGCACCAGCGCCACCACGTGATGGCCCCGGTCGGCGAGCTTGCGGAGGACGGCACCGCCCTGCTGGCCGGTGGCGCCAGTGACGAGCACGGTGATGGAGAAATCCACGGGCATGGCTTCAGACCTCCGGACGCGACGTGTCACGGAAAACTGGAGACGCCCCCGTCCAATGGCGAGGCCTGGACGCCGCAGTGTCCTCCCCCGATCACAGGCTCCCGAGGCAGGCAGGCGACTTGAAGGGAGGGACAGGCGGCGTGGCATCCTCCCGGCCCCATGAGCAAGCGTGACACGCCCCCGCCCTCCGAGCTGGTCTCCGCCGCCCAGGCGCTCGACGCCGAGCTGCTGCGCTTCGAGGCGCTGTCGGAGCAGCTGAAGGAGGCGCCCCTGACGTCGGAGAAGCACCTGGAGCGCGCGTCGACGACGCTCAAGGACCTGGCGGACCTGGACGACGCGCTGCGGATGCGCGTGGGCGCGCTGGTGCAGGCCATCACCGGGGTGCGTAACCGGCAGCAGGCGCAGGCGGACGCGGTCAACGTGTGCGCGCAGGCGCTTCAGCAGCGCACGGAGGTGTTCAAGGAGCTGCTCACGCGCTACGGGGCGCTGGGGCAGAGCGCGGCGGACCTCAACGGGCGCATGCAGGAGTTCGCGGCGCTGCGCCAGCAGGCCACGCGCACGGCGGAGGAGGACGCGCGGCTCACGGAGGTCTTCACCGCGCTCCAGGCGCGCATGGCGGAGGTGGCGGACGACGCGGCCACGCTGACGCGCGCGGCGGAGGAGGCGAAGTTCACCGACATCGGCCGGCAGGCGGAGTCCCTGCGCCAGCAGCTGCTCTCCGCGCGCAACAAGCTGGGCCTGCTGCACCAGAGCCTGTCGAAGTGACGGGGCGCTTTCTGCTGAGCCTTCAGCTGAGGTAGGTGGGCTCGAAGTCGTCCGGGCTGTCGATGGGGCGGCGTCCGGAGAAGCCCGCCTTCAGGTCGTGCCAGTGCGCCACGGCGTTCTCGCCGAAGCGCCAGCACAGGTAGACGGGCTCCTCGCCGCGCCGCGCGTGGAAGTCCACCAGGCCGTCCGCGCCCTTTATCTCCAGGCCCATCTCCTGGAGCGGGCCCAGCTCACCGCGGATGCGCTCCAGCAATTCGTCGCGCTCCTCTCGGAAGGAGCGCACCTCGGCGGTGTCGGGTGGGGCCTCCGGGCCGTCCAGCACCTCCGCCAGCTTCTGCACGCGCTCCACCCAGGGGCGCACGCGCCCGAAGGTCTTCGTCAGCAACGGCACCAGCCGGCTGGCCTCTTCCACGCTGAAAAAGCGCATCGGGGGACAGCATGCAGTGGGAACCCCCCGCAGGCCACTCCCTTCGGGGCCTGTCACAGCGGCCGTGACCTGTCTGAAACAAGTCAACGGGCGGGAGGGGCGGTCACCCGCGCCGCAGCGAGGACAGGTTTTCCAGGAGCCAGCGCCAGGCGGCTTCGCGCAGGGGGAAGGCGGCCTCGCGCGCGAGGAAGTCAGCGGTGTGCTCCGCGGCGCAGCGGCCGGCGTCGTCGTGGGCGTCGTGGAGGTCAGCGCCCGCGTCGGTGGCGGCGAGGTCCGCGTGCAGCAGGGCGTGGAACACGATGAAGTCCACGACGAAGGCGGGCACGGTGGGGCGGTCCAGCGCGGGGTGGACGCGCACCTCGCGCAGGCGCGCGTCGTAGCCGCCCAGGTGGATGGTGCGGCGGGTGCGGCGCGCGGGGCGGCGGGCCCAGCCCACCTCCACGGCGTGCACGCGCCCGTCGAAGTAGGCCGCGTCCAGCCGGGCGTGGACGGCCTTGAGGTCGAAGCAGCGGCCGCGCGCGCGCAGCGGGGCACCGGGCCTGCGCTCCCGGCGCACCTGGTCGTGGTGGGCGTGGCTGAAGGCCTCCAGCACCTCGCGGGCGGCGGTGTCGCCGGATACGTAGAGGGCCAGGGCGCGCACCACGGCGTCGGGCGCGTCCAGGAAGAGGTGGTGCAGGCGCAGGCGCACGCCTTCGGGGAGGCGGCGGTAGCTCACCAGGGTGGCGCGGTTGTCCGTGAGGCGCAGGTGCACGGGCCGGCCCAGCAGGGCGGACACGCGCCGGGCCAGCTCCGCGGCCCGGGGCAGCGCGTCCTCGCGCGAGGGCAGCCGCGAGCGCGCCGGCTCAAGCCCGGGCGCCGGGGCGTCGAACATCGCCAGTTGTCCGGGCGGCGGACGCATTGGGGGAAAGGTAAGCCCTGTCCCCGCCCGCTGGCCAGGAGGATGCGCGGCGTCCTGCGCGGGCCGTGGGCTGCTCTGCCTCGAGCGCCGCGTGCGTCCAGTGGCCGGAGGGCCGGGCCTCCACCGGCGCCGGAGGCCTCGCCGGGGCCCGGGCGTGTCAGGCGTTCCACCCGGGCCGGGGGGGCCGTCACGCCTTCGGAAGCGCGGGGTACCGGTCCGCGAGCGAGGCGATGACGGCGAGCAGCTCCCCGGGCTCCACCGGCTTGGGCACGTGGCTCTGGAAGCCGGCGCGCAGCACGCGGGTGCGGTCCTCCGAGCGGGCGTACGCGGTGATGGCCACCGCCGGGGTGTGGCCGCCCTTCTCGGGGGGCAGCGCGCGCACGCGCTCGATGAAGCCGTAGCCGTCCGTGACCGGCATGCCGATGTCGGAGACGAGCACGTCCGGATGCTCCGCCTGGAGCACCTGGAGCCCCTCCACCGCGGAGCCCGCGGTCACCACGTGGGCGCCGCTGTCCTCCAGGAGCGTGCGCAGGAGTTCCCGCGCGTCCTCTTCGTCATCCACCACGAGCACGCGCACGCCGCCCAGCTCCGGCGGGGGCGCGGGCAGCCGCTGCGCCACGGGAGGTTTCGGCGACGGCGGCATGGCGGGGTCGCGCCGCTGCGTGACGGACAGGGGCAGCCGCACGGTGAAGGTGGCGCCCCGGCCCTCGCCGTCGCTGGCGGCGGAGACGGTGCCGCCGTGCATCTCCACGATGTGCCGCACGATGGACAGCCCCAGCCCCAGCCCGCCCGTCTTGCGCGTGCTGCCGCTGTCGGCCTGCCGGAAGCGCTCGAAGACGTGGGGGAGGAAGGCCTCGGAGATGCCCTGGCCGGTGTCCTCCACGGTGAGCTCCACGAGGGAGTCACGCCGGCACACCACCAGCCGCACGTGGCCGCCCCTGGGCGTGAACTTCACCGCGTTGGACAGCAGGTTCCACACCACCTGCTGGATCCGGTGCGGATCTCCCATGACGCTGCTGGAGGTGTCCACCGTGGCCCGCACCTCGATGTGGCGCGCGTCCGCCGCGGGCCGCACGGACTCCAGCGCCTGCTGCACCGCCGTGGACAGGTCCACGGGCGCCACGTCCAGCTTGAGCTTGCCGGACACGATGCGGCTGACGTCGAGCAGGTCCTCGATGAGCTGTCCCTGCGCGCGCGCGTTGCGCTCGATGGTCTCCAGCGCGCGCTCCTGGCGGGACTCTCGCAGGTTGCCGGTGCGCAAGAGCTGCACCCAGCCGAGGATGGCCGTGAGGGGCGTGCGCAGCTCGTGGCTGATGGTGGCGAGGAACTCGTCCTTGAGCTGATTGGCTTCTTCCGCCTCGCGGCGCGCGGCGCTCTCCCGGGCGAGCAGGGCTTCGCGCTCCACCTCCGCCTGCTTGCGGTCGGAGATGTCGATGACGCTGCCGATGTAGCCCAGGAAGTTCCCGTCCGCGTCGAAGCGGGGCGAGCCGGTGTCCACGGCCCACCGGTAGTGTCCGTCCGTGCCGCGCAGCCGGTAGTCCAGGCGGAAGGGCCGGCGGGCGGCGTTGGAGTCCGTGAAGGTCCGCCGCGTGCGCTCCAGGTCATCGGGGTGGAGGGCGTCTAACCAACCCAGGCCCAGGCCCGTGGCCTCGGTCTGGCCGGTGAAGGCGTACCAGCCCCGGTTCAGGTACGTCGTGGAGCCCTGCGCGTCCGTCACCCAGAGCATGACGGGGGCGTGGTCCGCCATTTCACGGAAGCGGGTCTCGCTGTCGCGCACGGCCTCCAGCAGTTGTTCGCGTTCCTGGGCCACGGCCTTCTGTTCGGTGATGTCGCGCGCGGCGGCGTAGAGGAGGCCCAGCTCGGGCACGGGGCGCGAAGACCACGCGAGCCACCGGTAGCGGCCGTCGCGGGTGCGGAAGCGGTTCTCGAAGCGCAGGGTGGGGATGCCCTGGGACAGCTTGCGCAGCTCCTCTCGGGTGGCAGCCTGGTCGTCGGGGTGGACCAGGTCCATGAAGGGGTGCTGGTAGAGCTCCGCCTCGCTCCACCCGAGCACGTGGACGAAGTGCGCGTTCACGCGCTTGAAGTACCCGTCCATGCCCGCGACGCTGAACATGTCCGGGGACAGCTGGAAGAAGCGCTCGCGCTCCTCGACTTCGGCGTGGCGGCGCTCGGCGCTGTCGAACGCGAACGGGATGACGGCCTGGGCCAGCGCGTTGTCGATGCAGGCGCTGAGCACGCGCAGTTGCCGCGGCGGCACGTCCATGTCGGCGCGCTCGGCGCGGGTGAGGATGCAGTCGCGCAGGAGGGCATATTCGCGCGTGACGAGGGACACGTCCGCGCCCAGGCGCAGGCGCTGCCGGCCGTGGGCGCCGGAGATCTCACTGTGATGGAGCGCGGGTTGGCCGTCAGCGTCCTCCTCCGCCTTCGCGAGCATGGCGTGGAGCTCTTCGAGGAAGGCGGGCAGGGCGTCGACGATCTGCTCGCGTGACAGGCGCAGGGGGGTGAAGAGGGGCGACACCCGGGCGACCCAATCCTCCAGGAGCGCCTCGCGGTCGGTGTCCATCAGCTCGGCCAGGGACGCAGGGGGACGGCCCCTCGTGGGCACTGGCCCTTCGGAGGAAGGGCCCCGCTCCTGTGAACCCGACGAAGCCATGAATGTTCTTGAGGTGCGGCGGCCGGGTGCGCGTGGGCAGGGGCGGGATGCCCTGCGCCTCGCTCCTTGCCTGTGCACCGGTCAGACGGGTTCAGCGCACGGCTACAGCCCCAGGTACGTGAGCAGCGCGCCCAGGTCCGCGTCGGACAGGGCCTCCGTGCTGTAGAGGGGCATGTTGCCGCCCACGCCGAAGAACGGCCCGTGCCGCACCTTTTCGATGACCACCTGCGCGTGCGGGATGCCCGGGAAGGCCTGGTCGTAGGTCCGCGTCACCTCTGGCAGCACCGACGCGGAGTCCGTCAACCGGCCCTCTCCCGTGTGTGGCGCGCCGTGGCAGTGATGGCACGCCGTCTGGTACACCGCTTCGCCTCGCGTGGCGTCGCCCCGGGGCACGTCCTGGATGTCCTTCACCACCGTGAACGGCAGCGCCGGTGCCTGCGCGTCCGGGCTGATCCGCGACAGGTACTCATACAGCGCGCGGGAGCGCGGCTCCTCCGCTCCCAGCTTCGTCACCCCGCGCATGAAGTTCACGTAGCAGAAGTTCACCGCGTCCAGCAGCCGCGTCTCGTTGCCGCCCCACCAGCTCGGCCGCGCCGCCACGTTGTACAGCGTGTGCCCTGAGTCGATGCGCCACGCCTGCGCCTCCGGCGTCGTCACATGGCACGTCGCGCACGAGAACCTGTTGTACTCGCTCGGCGACAGCCACGCGTCCCGGAACAGCGCCTCCCCGTAGTCCGCCGCCGCCACGGGCCCCGCCGTGTCACCCCCGCACCCGGCCAGCATCCCCACGAGCAGCGCCGCCACTCCTCCACGCAGGCCCCTCATGGCTGCCCCCGCAACAGGCTCACCGAGTCCGGGAAGATGCCCATCTTCACCGTGGACAGCACCGTGCCCTCCGACAGGTCCACGACGTGCAACGTGCCCGGGCCGATGTGGTCCCCTTCGCAGACCGCCAGCCCGTGGCGCTCGTCCGGCGTCAGCATGAACTGGTGCACGTTGAGACAGCCCGCCTGCGACAGTTGCACCGTGCGCTGCACCGTGGACGTCGCCGCGTCGATGACCGCCACCGCGTCCTCCTGCTGATAGGGCATGTAGAGCGTGCGGCCGTCCTGCGTGAACGCGCCGAACATGGGCGCGCCGCGCAGGTACACCGTGCGCTCCGGGTTCATCGCGCGCGTCCCGGGCTCCAGCACCTGCACCTGCTTGCTCGCGAGCGAGCTGACCCACACGTCCCCCGTCGTGGGCGACACCGTGAGCGCGTACGGCTGATGCCGTGGGTTCACCGCCGTGCCCGAGCCCGCCGCCACCTTCACGCGCGTCACCGGCTTGCCCTCCGCCGCCAGGTCCACCACCGCGACCTCGTCCGACCAGCACGCCACGTACGCCGTGCGCTCATCCGCGGACAGGCGCACCGCGTGCGGCGCGGGGCACACCTGCACCCGCTCCTTCACCGTCATCGTCTCCGCGTCGAGGATGACCATGCGCGCGACCATGTCCTTCTCCGGCCCGCCCTTTCGCGCCACGTCCGCGATGCGCAGCAGGTCGAAGTGCGTCTGGTACAGCGTGCGCCCGTCCGCGCTGACGATGACGTCCCCCGGGTTGCGGTCCACGCGCGTGGACGCCACCAACCGGTTGTCCTTCGCGCTCAGCTTCAGGCAGTAGCCGTCCGCCGTCCCCGTCCCATGCGCGCCATGCGGACCCGAGCCGCCTCCAGGCACGTAGTTGGAGATGCCCACGTAGTAGTAGTCGCCCGCGGGTGACACCGCCGTGTGGTGCGGTCCCTCCAGCTCCACCGGGTGCAGCCCCACCGGCACGCGAGCCAATTCGCCCCAGCCCGGCGTCCCCAGCCCGTCCATCTCCAGCAGGCTCACGGAGTCATCCAGGCTGTTCGTCACCAGCAGCCGCCCGGACGGCCCCGGCGGAGGCACCGTCGTCCCTCCCCGCGTCCACGGGTTTGGATCCGCGTACGTCAGGTCGGGCACGTTCGGCGGTTCGCTCTCCTGGCACGCGCCCAGCGCCAGCGCGCAAAGCCAGACCGCGCGCCTCACTTGCTCCTCCCCATCGCGAAGGGCACCGGGGTCCCCAGCGAGTACGGCCCCTCCGTGATGCGGTTCTGCACCAGGTACGCGCTCACCACCTGCACCGACAGCGCCTTGCCCGCCGCGTCCTTCACCGTCTGCCAGGAGCCGTCATCCAGTTGCCACTGCAACTCCGACGTCAACACCTGCGCGATGGGGCACTCGCGCCCGGCGGCATGGACCTTCACCCAGTAGAGGTCGCCCGTGTACGGCGGCAGGTGGGCCTCGGCGGTGGGCAGTATCCAGTTCCCCAGCCACGCGAGCACCGAGCGCTTCGATTCGCGCGGGCGGCCTTCCAGCGAAGGCACCGCGCGGCCCGGACGCTCCAGCGACGCGCGCAGCGGAGACGTCCACTGCCACAGCGGCGCGGCCTGGTCCGTCCAGTACGACTGACCGGACTCGGGCGACGTGAGCGTCACCGCGCGCGAGCTGTCCTGGGGCTGGTTCCGCGCATCCACCAGCGTGCGCCACGCCTCGTCCGTGGCGCCGCCCGCGTACAGCGGCTCCTCGCACCCGGTGACCTGGGGTTCCTCGTCATCGCCATTGCACGCGCTCAGGGCGAGCAGCGCGGCCGCGGCGGTACTCCAGCGCAGGGACGTCTTCAGCTTCATGGTCAGGGCTCCTGGCGCCGCCGGCCGCGGCGCATCAACGGGCGCAAGGGAATCAGGAACAGCGGAAGCAACATGCCCGCGGGCGCGGCGGCACAGCCGGAGGACGGCTTCGGCTTCGGGTCGGAAGGCGTGCCCGCGTCGTCGTCCGGAGGCTGCACGCCCGCATCCGGCACGCCCGCGTCCGGAGCGCCATCCGGGTAGAGCGGCGCGCCAATCGTCTCCGCGACCTGGGGCCAGCGAGACGGGCACAGCTCCCGCACGGGCGTGCCCGCAGGGCACTGATGGCTGCCCTGGATCTGCTCCAGGCTGAAGAGGGGCTCCCAGGTGGTGCCGTCGTCGCTGCTGCGCGCCAGCGACCAGTCATGCAGCCACGGCGAGCCGCAGCCGTAGATGACGTCTCCCACGCGCGTCACGCACGCGTTGCCGGTGGGCAGCACCAGCTTGGAGAAGGGCCCGCCCTGCTGGCTGCGGAAGAAGGAGTTGTACGTGGACACCCACGCGGTGCCGCCGTCGGCGGAGACGTCCATGTTGATGAACACGTCGTCGATGCCGGCGCCCGTGCGCGCGGTGAAGGTGCGCCCGCCGTCCGTGCTGTGCAGGATGTGCGTGGAGCCCTGCGCGGACACGCGCGCCCAGACGCCGAGCGGCGCCACCGGATCCGTCGCCGTCACCACGAAGTCGAACGGGCGCACCAGGTCCGGGAAGGCCTGCGGCAACTCCTCCCACGTCTCGCCCGCGTCGTCGCTGCGGAACAGGTACATGCGCGCCGTGTCTGAAGCGGACACGTAGAGCGTGCGCGGATCCGCGGTGGACACGCGCACGGCGGAGAAGAGGACCCCCGCGCGCTGGAGCCCCAACGGCCGCCACGTCTCTCCGCCATCGTCCGAGCGGAACACCCCGTTCGTCGCCGACGTGGAGCGGCCCGTGGCCACGTACAGCACCGCGTCATCCGTGGGGTGCGCCGCGAGCCCCGTCACCCAGGTGTCCTTGAACGCCGGGTGCGACGTCCACGAACACGCGCCGTCCTTCGAGGACAAGAGCGCGTTGCCGGTGGCCGCCAGGAGTTCCCCCGTCTCGCGCCAGACAAAGGACTCCGGTCGCCAGCCGCCATACCCCATGGCATCCGGACACACCCAGCGCCACGTCCGCCCACTGTCGCGCGAGATGACCGCGCCGAACGTGGCCCCCACGAAGAAGTCCTCGGAGTGGCCGCGACGCAGCGTGACGTTGGACGTCTCCGGCAGGCCCGCGTGCGCCCAGGCCACGCCCGAACTCACCGAGCTCAGGAGGC
>NZ_RAWC01000271.1:0-10787 GCF_003611685.1 Corallococcus sp. CA049B
CTCCCCCACCCCGCGCCGCTGGCTGCTGCCCGCGCTGCTGCTGCTCGGGTTCGCGACGCCGGCCGTGGCCATGCCCACCGGCCCCGGCACCTTCTGCTCCGAGTACCCCACCGCGCCCGCCTGCCAGGGCACCCAGCCCGCCTGCACGTACTGTCACGTGGCCCCGCCCCAGCGGAACGGCTACGGCGCCGCGCTGGAGCCGCACCTCGCCCCCGGCAAGCCGCGCCCCCTCTCCGACGCGGACTTCGCCGCTGCCCTCCCCGCCGCGCTGCGCGCCATCGCCACCGAGGACACCGACGGCGACGGCGCCCCGAACCAGTTCGAGGTCGAGCAGGGCTCGCTCCCCGGCGACGCCACCAGCGTCCCGCCCAGCGGCATCTGCGGCGGTGGAGAGAACCCCCAGTTCAAGGTCTGCCAGTACGACCCGCGCTTCGCGTACCGCCGCATGCTCAGCGACTTCTGCGGCACGTCCCCCACCTACGCCCAGGTGGTCACCTTCCTGGAGCTGGGCAGCGAGGAGAAGCAGCGCGCCTTCATTGCTCAGGAGCTGGACCGCTGCCTCCAGTCCGACTTCTGGCGCGGCAAGCACGGGCAGCTGTGGAAGGTGGCCCACCCCAAAATCCGCCCCGTCGGCTCCATCAAGTCCGGCGAGGACGCGGGCATCATCCCCCTGGCGGACTACTACGACGACTACGCCCTCTTCACCTGGTCCCAGACGGACGACCACGACGCGCGCGACGTCCTCACCGCCAGCTTCTATGTGAAGCGCTCGGGCTCGGGCCCCACTGCGTACACCGCCACCAACAGCCTCTCCTCCCAGTTCGTGGAGGCCTCGCGCCGCGCCGGCAACATGACGAGCGCGTGGACGCTGACCTCGTTCGTCATGTTCACCGCGCTGCCGCGCAACGCCGCGTCGCAGATGTACCGAGCGTACCTGGGCCTGGACATCGCGAAGCAGGAGGGCCTGCACAGCGTCCCCAACGAGCCGCGCGACTACGACGCCAAGGGCGTCCAGGCGCCCCAGTGCGCCGCGTGCCACGCGACGTTGGATCCGCTGTCGTACCCGTACCGCAACTACAACGGCCTGGGCGGGCTGCCCAACCGCTACATCCCCAACCGGCTGGAGCTGCTCTTCCCCAACGAAGCGGCCACGCTGAAGAACACGCCAGAGCAGGGCGTCATCCTGGGCCAGCCCGTGAACAACCTCATGGAGTGGGCCCGGGTCGCCGCCAACAGCGACGCCTTCGCCATCTCCACCGTCACGGACTACTGGAAGCTGCTCGTCGGCCACGCGCCCCTGCCGGAGGAGAACGAGGAGTTCGTCCGCACCTGGCAGGCCTTCCGCACGACGCACGCGTACCGCGTGCAGAAGATGCTTCACGACCTCATCCGCACGGAGGCCTACGGTGCGCCCTGAACGCCTGCTGCTCACCTGTCTGCTGCTCACCGGCTGCTCCGACAAGCTGCCCCCCGCCGTCGACCTGGGGCCGGACGCGAACCCCGGCGTGACGCCCGGCTGGGACGGCGGCGTCGCGAAGTCCCAGAAGGGAAACCTGCGCTTCAAGGGCCCCGAGCGCCTGTCGCTCGACCTGGCCCACGCGCTGGAGCTGCCCGCGTCTTCCGTATGCAACGAACTGGGCCAGTACCCCTGCCAGACCGTGCACGGCGTGGCGCTGGGCGGCGTGGACCCCTACCAGCACAGCGTCTACGAGACCGCCCCCGTCACGGGCGCCACCACGCCCATCGCCGTGGAGCGCACCGTGCTCTCCGCCTGCAACGCGCGCATCGCGCTGGACGTGAACACGCCCGCCGCAGCGGTGGTGTTCAAGGACGTGGTCCTCACCGCGGACGGCAAGCTGGCGGACGCCGCGAGCCCCTCGGTCGCCACGGCCGTGACCTCCCTGGTGCGCCGCGCGTGGCTGCGCGACCCGACCCGGGACGAGCGGGACACGCTGGTGCGGCTGTCCGCCGATGTGCAGGCCACCGGCGTGGCCTCGCCAGGGGTCGCGTGGATGCAGGCCGCGTGTCTCTCCGTCTTCTCTTCCGCCGAAGCCGTCTTCTACTGAGGAACCCCTCCCATGACCCTCAAGACCACGGGCCGGCTTTCGCGCCGGGAAATGCTGCGGGCACTGTCACTCTGCGCGGCGGGCACCACGCTCGCGCCCTTCCTCTCCGGCTGCCGGGACTCGCTCCAGACGCCCGAGTCCCTGGAGAAGACAGGCCGGAAGCGCGACGCGCTCGACGGCAAGCCGAAGTTCCTCATCGTCATCGGGGCGGCGGGGGGCGCGTCCATCGTGGACAGCTTCCTCGCGGTCCGTCAGTCCGAGTCCGCCAACGCCGCCGCGCTCAACACCTTCCCGGACGCGCAGGTGCAGGGCGTGGCGGACAGTCCCTTCCGCGCGGTGAAGTACAGCAACACGCGCCTGGGCAGCATCAACATCCCGGTCAACACCGACCAGTTGGCGTTCGTGAAGAAGCACGCGAGCGAGATGCTCGTGGCCACCTCCGTGGGCACGTCTGTGAACCACGGCATCGCGCAGAAGCGCTCGCTGACCGGCAACGGCGCATGGCGGGGCCGAACGCTCCAGGAGGCCGTCGCGCTCCAGTGGGGGAGCGGAATGCCCCTGCCCAACGTCAACATGGGCACGGGCGGCTACGCCGAGCGCGGCACCGACGACAGCCTGCCCCTGTCCTGCTTCGGTGAGCCCGTGGTCAACCCGTCCCTGTGGCCCCTGGGCCTGGATGGCTCGCGGGGCATCGCCGGAGCGCCGCCGAAGGACGTCATCGCGCTGGCGCGCGGCGCGCGGGACGCCCTGGACCAGAAGTCCATCTTCGGCCGCACCTTCCAGGACAGTGGCGCGCTGAAGCGCTGGAACGAACAGCGCGGCGTCCAGCAACCGAAGCTGGAAGCCCTGGACCTCATCACGAGGCTCAACGTCCTGCCGGACCTGCCATCCATTCCCCTGTCGAAGTACGGGCTGGAGAGTTCACCGGACGGGGCGCGGCTGCGCGAGGTGTTCCCCGGCTTCTTCACGGACCCGGTTCAGGGCCAGGCGGCGCTCGCGTTCCTGCTGCTCAAGTACCGGGTATCCGTGTCGGTGACGCTGGGGCCGGACTTCAACGTCGCGGTGGGCGGGCCCAACGGCATCGCCAATCCGCCGCTCGCGTTCGACATCAGCCACAACGACCACCGGGGCGGACAGGCCTTCATGTGGGCGCGCATCCTGTCCACGGTGGACTCGCTGATCACGCTGCTGAAGGCGGAGCCGTTCGACGCGGACTCGGGTGAATCCATGTGGGACCGCACGCTCATCTACGTGGCCACGGAGTTCGGCCGCACGCGTCCGCGCCCCTCCGGCGCCACGGAGTTCGGTTCGGGCCACGACCTCAACAACGGCTTCCTGCTGCTGTCGCCCATGGTGAAGGGAAACACCGTGCTGGGAGGCGTGGACCCGAACACCACCCTCACCTACGGCTTCGACGCGCGCACCGGAGCCCCCCAGCCGGGCAAGGTGACCTCCAACGAGCCGGACATCTTCTCCGGAGTCCTCACCGCCATGGGCGCGGACCTGGGCGGCAGCGGCCTGCCGGACGCGAGCGCCTTCAAGCGGGCATGAAGCCTCCGGCCGCGCCTTGCTCCAGAACCTGTCCCACTGCCGGACAGGTTTCGGCGCCTCGTCCGCGGAAGGGAGCCTACGACCCGCTCAGCCGCCCTCGGTGGTTGTCCAATGAGAACCTGCCCTGTTAGGTTGTCCATGCGATGCGAATCCCACCATCTCTCCGGACCGGCCTGCTCAGCCTGTTTGTGGCCTCTGCTTCAGTGGCCAGTGACCGCGAACCGGCCCTCCGGCCCCTTCTGCTCTCAGAGCATCCGAGTGACTCCACCCACAGGGTCTATGTGCGGGGGCAGGTGGTCACGACGCTGCGGTTCGAGAAGGCCGTGGATCCCAACAGGACGAAGCTGCTCGGTTGGGAGGGGCGCCTCGAACCATTGGCGGTGGTACGCAACAAGGTCGTCCTGGAGCCCATCCATGACCTCGCCGACGACGAAGGCATTCCCCTGATTGTGACGCTGGTGGATGGGACGGAGGTGGCGTTCCTGCTGCGTCACCCGGGCTGGAGGCAATCGGACGTCGCGGACCAGCAGGTCGACGTGTTCAAGGATCCAGAGAGCTATGCGAGCATGCACGCGGCGCTGCTCCGAGCACTCAAGGAGAACTTCGCGCTGACCGAGGAGAACGAGCGCTACCGCAAGGAAGAGACCTCCGAGGACCATGCGCTCGCGGCCCTGCTGGCTTCAGAGGCCATCGCGCAGACCCCGTTCAAACTCGCGGACCGCTTTTCCGGCAAGGATGATGAGAGCGAGGTGGATGCTCAGGTGTTTCAGGGCAAGGGAAAGGTCGCGGTCGTCTTCAAGGTCAAGAACACCCATTCTCAAAAGCCCTGGAGTCTGAAGTCGGCACGGCTGGTGACCAAGGACGGCGGTCATGCTCGAGCGGTCGCGATTCGCGTCACGACGCGCGAAATCACGCTCGGAGGCTCCGGCGTGGTGGCTGCTGTCGTGGACAGCAGTGCCTTCAAGGAAGAAGGCGTGTTGACGAGCCTCTTCCTTGAGATCTACCGCCAGGACGGCTTGAGGCAGGCGATCGTCCAGCTAGATCCATCGCTCCTGGCGAGATAAGAGCGCGAGGCATGGTATCCCGCACGTTCTCGCTCCTGGCCTGCGCGGTCCTGCTCATGACGGCACCTGGCTGCCCGGGCACCGCGACGGGCAAGGTGGCCCTGCGTTCCGATGGCACGCCGGGACCTGAAGAATGTCCTGAAGAAGCGCGCAAGGCGATGAAGTACCTGCGGCTGTTCGTGGGTGACTCTGCCTGGGTTCAGCTCGACGCGAACCAGTCCCGCGCCTATCCCATCACCCTGTACGCCGGTCCCATCGAAAGCGTCCTCGAAGACAACTTGGGCCCGCTTGACGCACCGGCCCGGCTCTACGGCCGCGTCTGGGCAGACGGGCCGCAAGCTGTGATCCGGTACTACGCCGCCCAACCCCTGGATGGAGGAGATCAGGTCCCCATCTGCGCGGTCGCGAGGCTCGGGCTCGGACAACTCCGGAAGTTGCCGGAGTCCAAGCCTGGAACAGCGGTGCTCGGCTCCCCCAGAGCAGGTGTCTACATCGTGAACGAGTTCCGATAGGCCCCTCCAGTCGATACCAGGACGCATTCAGCCTCGAGGGACCCTTCCTCGTGGGATAGGACGAGCACATGAAGCTCACCGTTCACAAGCTCGGGCGGATCACGGACGCCGAACTCGACATCCGGCCGCTGACGGTTTTCAGCGGGCATAACGGAACGAACAAGACCTGGCTCGCATGGGCGCTGTTTGAGCTCCTGTGGCCAGTATCCACTGGTTTGAACGCCATGGACGTCCTGGCTGTCAGCACGACAGATCCGCTCTACTCAAGAGTCCGTGAACGCCTTCAACCTCTCTTCGAAGCCTCAAGCCAGGGAACGTCCAAGGCGGCTGTGACCCTGGGTGTGGACGAACTGGGCGTCTGGCCGAAGGGAACATTCGAGTCCTCGCTGGACCAGGATCAGCTTGCATCGCTTCTTGGCGAGAAGACGGGCATTGCTCCGGATGCCCTGGTCGAGCTTTCATTTGCCCTCAAGGAACTGGAAGCGCGGCATGACTCCGTAGTGGCTGAACTCGAACCCGAGTCGGGCCTGCTCAGCATCACGTCGTTCTGGACTCGCGCCGACAATCTCAAGAAGTCAATCAGGCGCACCTATTCCGACACGCAGTGGGACGAGAAAAAGCTCACAGACGCCTGTACCTGGCCACTCCGGCAGCTCCTGTTGAACGTGCTCTGCTTTCCTGCAGAGCGCGCCGGGCTGTTACTGGCCGCCGAAGGGGGCGATGACGATCTGGATCTCCCGCATCCCATGACGGACTTCCTAGGCGTCATGCGGCGCATGCGAGGAGCTTCTCGGAGGGAGGCGTTCCTCAAAGAAGCGTTATTGCCGTTCCTCGCTCCCATTACCGGAGGCAACATCCGTTTCACAGGCGATCGAGGCGAAGAGCGTCTTGTGTTGGAGATCGGCGCCAGCCAGGAGCTTCCCATCTCCGTGGCATCCTCCCTCTCCCGGTCCCTGGCTGGGCTTTCGCACTACATCCGGTCCCTCGCCTCGCCAGGAGACGTCCTCCTCATCGATGAGTTGGAGATGAATGCCCATCCCGTCGCACAGCTCGCGCTCGTCGAATTGATGGCGGTCATGGTCAACCACGGGATCCGCATCATCTTCACGACCCACAGTCCCTACGTCATCGACCACCTCAACAACCTGATTGAGGCGGGGCGCGCTCCCGAGGCACAGCAAGCGAAACTCGCGAATGAGTTCCGGCTCAAGACACGCGATGCGTTCCTGCCGGCGGACAAGGTCTCGGTCTACGCCTTCGAGACGACTTCCGATGGCGCCGAGGTGAAGGTTACGAACGCGATGGATCCCGGGACCGGCCTCATCACGAAGAGCACCTTCGCGCCCGTGACCCAGCGGCTCAGCCAGATCTTCAATGCCGCGCTCGACGCAACAGAGAGGGGCGAATGAGTACGACGGCGGGGGGCGCCTTTGATCGGCTCCTCTGGAACGGACTGCAGCCCGGTGACTACTCGCTCTCGGAAAGCGATGTCGGCGCGAAGCTCTCTCCCGAGGGCCAGGAAGCGGTGCTCCTGTTCCAGTTGGACGACCCGCACGACGAACTCCGCCACCAAGAGCCGGATGGGACGTCAGTCTGTGACGGGATGTTCTTCTACCGGCGCAAGCTGCGAGCCCAGCCTTGGCTCCTGTTCTTTGAGCTCAAGCGCGGCAGCGATTTCAGCAAGGCCGTTGCTCAGCTCACCTCAGGGATACTTCTGACCGCCAAGAACCTCCATTCCCGGTGCGCCCCTGCTCGAATCCATGCAGTGGTCGTGTCAGGTGTCGAGTCGCCTCCCGACCAGCAATTTCTCCAGAAGCACTTCCGCTCGGACCTCAGCAAGCACAAGATTCGGGCCAGCCTCGGGTTCGTGACGTGTCCCCTCAGAGGGGTTGCGGACCTCCGCGAGGAGTTACTGTCCAGAGTACGCGCCGTCAGCTGACTCCTGCCCTCCGTGAGACCGCCCCTTGGGAAACCTGTCCGACTGTCGGACAGGTTCCGGCGCTTCGTCCGCGGCAGGGCAACTCCAGCCTGTTTCAGCCGCCGTAGCAGTTCAGGGTCGAGCCGCCACAGTAGCTGGAGCCGGAGTTGCTCCAGGAGCCCGCCGAGTTGGTGCAGATCTGGTTCTGCCGGCGCTCCAGCGTGGGCGTGCAGCAGCCCACCTTGAGGGTGCGCGTCTGGCCAGGGATGCAGCCGGCCTGCGCGGACACCTCCTGCGTGTCCTCCTGCACCGGTGCGCCCTCCTCCAGCGCCTCCACGCCACAGCCCACGGTCCCCAGCAGGCAGCCCATCAGCAACAGTCCCCGCTTCAGCGTCTTCATGTGTCGCTCCCGGTGGTGGGTCACAGCCCTCCGGGACGCTATCAAGTTTTTCCTGGTCCACCAGGATTTCCATTTTTGCCCGAACCCGGCAGTCGGGCCCACAACACCGTGGCGTTGGGGCGAGCGGGCTCCGGGGTGATGCCCAGCTTCTTGAAGTCCTTCGAGTAGCGCGAGCCCTTCAGCACCACCACCCGGCGAGCCACGCGCCGGGCATCCTCCACCGTCTCGCGCGTCAGCGGCGAGTAGTCCGCGTGACGGCGCAGCGCTTCGAACGCGGCGGAGGATTTGCGCTCGCGCTCGAACATCGGATCGAAGAGCACCACGTCGAACGCGCCGTCCGGCAGCGTGCGCAGGAACTCCGCCGCGTCCGCGTACACCACGCTCACCGCGCAGGCGGCCGGGTGGCGCTCGAGCCCCTTGAGCCCGTGCCGCACCAGGAGATACAGCGCCGGACTCCTCTCCAGCGCGATGACGCTTCCGCCCGGCCCCACCAGCCGCGCCGCCACCTGCGCATCCGCGCCCAGGCCCAGCGTGCAGTCCAACACGCGCTCCCCTTCGCGCAGGCCCGCGACGCGCACGAGCTGGTCCTCCATCACGCCCGCGTCCAGCTGCTTCACCCGCAGGTGCGCCAGCCCCGGTGAGAAGCGCAGCGTCCCTTCCGCGTCCACCAGCGACACCGCCGTGGACTCGAAGACAATGAGCGCGTCCGCCATGTCGGTGAGCAGCTTCTTCAGGGGCAGCTTGTGGTGGCGCTCCACATACGGCACGCCCACCGCCTCCGCCGCACTCCGCGCACGCTGTGCGAGCGGTGCGTCCACCCGGTCCGATGTGGTGACCACCAACGGCTGGCGGGAGGAAGACGGGGGTTCTGACGGAAGAGCCATGGGACGGCGCAGCCTACCCCGCGCGCAAGCCGTCCCTCCGGGGACATGCTCCTGTCCACCGCCCGTCACCCCACCTTCCCCCGGGCCGCATGGCCCCGCCCGGCGCCCCTTCTTACTTCTTCGACATCACGCGGGGATGTCCCGGAAACCGCGTTCATACGGCCTTGCCGGTTCAGGGCCGTGAATCGTGAATGAAGAGGGGGATGAACATGAGACACCCACGAATGGCCCATGCGGGCGTGATGCTGTTCAGCGTCGCGGTGCTGATCGCCACGGCGCTGCCTCGGATGGCGGACAGCCCGGCCCGGCCGCTGCTGGACACGCCGCGCGCGTCTCCCACGGGGATGGGGCCGCGCGCCGTGGCGCTGGGTGACTTCAACGAGGACGGGCGCCTGGACGTCATCACGGCCAACCACACCGCGGGCACCGTGTCCGTGCTGCGAAGCCTGGGGGACGGGACGTTCGCGCCCGGCCTGGAGCGGCCCACCGGCGCGTTGCCTGGCGCGGTCGCGGTGGGGGACTTCGACGTGGATGGCCACCTGGACGCGGTCACCAGCCACTTCGGAGGCACGGTGTCCGTGCTCCTGGGGCGCGGGGATGGGACGTTCGGTGCGCGGACCGACCACTCCGTGGGCGCGGAGCCCTCGGCCGTGGACGTGGGCGACCTGGACGGAGACGGCCTCCTGGACGTGGTGACGGCCAACGCGCTGGATGACTCCGTGTCGGTGCTGCTGAACCGGGGCTCCGGACGGTTCGTGCACCAGAAGGACGTGACCACCGGCACCAGCCCGTTCGCGGTGAAGGTGGCTGACATCAACCACGACGGGATGGCGGACCTGGTCACCGCGAACTTCGTGGACACGGTGTCGGTGCTGCTCGGCAACGGGGACGGGACGTTCCGGCCGCGCATGGACTTCCCCGTGGGCAACGCGCCCTACTCCGTCGCGGTGGTGGATGTGGATGATGACGGGAAGCTGGACGTGGTCACCGCGAACTTCCGGGGCCAGAGCGTGTCCGTGCTGCGCGGCACCGGCGCCGGGACGTTCCCCGCGCGCGTGGACTTCGCGGTGAAGGGCGGCCCGTACTTCGTCGCGGCCGGAGACTTCAACGGCGACGGGATGCTGGACCTCATCACCGCGAACTTCAACGAGGACACCGTGTCCCTCCTGCCCGGCCAGGGCCACGGCTCCTTCGGCGCGCCCACGCGCCTGGCCACCGGCGAAGGCCCCGCTGCGCTCGCCGTGGGCCTGCTCGACGGGGACCTGAAGCCGGACGTCGTCACCGCCAACACCCGGGGCCATGACGTGTCCGTGCTGAGGGCCGCGGCCTCCGCGGACGTGGAGGTGACGCTCACCGCCGTCCCCAGGCCGGGGGTGTCCGTGCCGCGCATCGACTACACGCTCACCGTCACGCAGCACGGGCCGGATCCGCTGAGCCGGGCCGTCATCACCGTGGCCCTGCCTCCGGGGCTCCAGGCCAGCACCCGGGACTGCCTCATGTCCGCCGGCACGCTCCAGTGCGAGGTGGGGCCGATGGCCGTGGGAGACACCGCCCTCCTGCGCTTCAGCGCGCCGCTGCCGCGCTCCAGCGTGGGCCTGTCCTACCGCATCACCGCCACAAGGACGCTCAGCGTCCCCGCGGATCCCCATTCCGCCAACGACGCCGCGAGCCAGGACTACGTGTCCCTCGGAGGCCTCGCCGCGACGTGGTGGTAGCGGTCCGGCCAGAGCGCGCTCTCCGAAGCACTTCAGCCAACACCGGGACGTGCCAGGAGGACGCGTCCCTGGGCGGACTCGCCGCGACGTGGTGGGAGCCGCTTCCCTGGAGCGCCTCAGCCAACACCGGGACGTGCCAGGAGGACGCGTCCCTGGGCGGACTCGCCGCGACGTGGTGGGAGCGGTCTGGACGGAGCGCCCTGGAGCGCTTCAGCCAACGATATGGCGAGCGCGGACTCCGTGTCTGTCCCTGGGCGGTTCGCCGCGACGTGGTGGGAGCGGCGTCCCTGGAGCGCTTCAGCGGGAGCGCTTCAGCTTGGACCACATGAGCCCGACGAAGGTGTCGGGGGCGGGCTCCGAGGACATCAGCTCTTCGTCCTCGTGACCGCGCACGGGCGGCGGCAGGGGCTTGGGAGCCACGGGGAACGGCAGGGGCTCCGCGGTGTTCAACCCCTGCGCGTGGCGCTCCATCACCTCCGCGAAGGAGCGCTGGGGCGCGTTGCGCTCCGCCACCGGCGCGGCGCCCTCCACGCTCTGGAGGGCCCGGATGCGAAGGATGACGCTGGCGCCTTCCGCGCGCGAGATGCCCGTCACCCGCCCGATTGGACCTCGCGGTCCGCGTGCCCGGCTCATCGGCTCCCTCCCGGTCCTCGGACTGTCTCTTATACACCTCTGAC
>NZ_RAWC01000272.1:0-10647 GCF_003611685.1 Corallococcus sp. CA049B
GGACGGCGGCGGTGCCCGCGTCCGTGGGGCCGGCGGTGCCCGCGTCCGGTGCCTTCGCCGTGGCGGCGGCCGGTGGAGGTGGCATGGGCAGCGTGCCCGCGTCCGGTGCCGCGAGGGCGACCGCCGGGGACACGAGGAGCGCGGCGCTGGCGAGCGCGGCGACGATGAGCGGGCGGGACGTCATTCCGTGGCGCCGAAGTTGAAGGCCGTCCCAATCTGCACGGTGGGCACGTTGATGATGCGCGACGCGCCCGCGAAGACGGTGTTGTTGGTGACGTCCAGCCGGAAGGACACGTTCTGGCTGGAGAACATGCGCACGCCCAGGCCCAGGTTGACGGCGGGGCGGAAGCCGTCGCTGCGGTCCACCTTCACCACCGTGCCGCCGGCCAGCAGGAAGACCTCGAAGTGGATGACGTTGGCGTTGAGGAAGGACGTCTTGCCGTACAGCGGGCTCCACATGAGGTCGCTTCCCACCATCCACTGCACCTGGTCCTCGAAGGCGGTGGCGGTGGGGGCCGCGTCGAAGTCGCGCTCCAACTGGCGGCGCAGGCTGGTCTGCACGTTGTAGCTGTACGTGCCACGGCCCACCTGCCACGCGACGCTGTCGCTGAAGTGGTACGTGTAGCCGACGGTGCCGATGAGGCCCTTGTAGAAGGCATCCGCGGGCAGCACGCCCACGCCGAGCGAGAGCTCGTGGTGCATGCGGTACAGACGGTCCTGCACCGCGGAGACGGTGCCGGGGTTCTCGAGTTCCTCGGCCTGGGCGCGCGCGAGGCCGGGCACCAGGCACAGGAGGGAGAGCAGGAGGAATCGCACGGGGACTTTTTCCTGTCAGGAGGCGGGGAACGACGTGGGGTGGGGGGAGCGCCCCCGCGTCAGTAGCCGACCGAGTTGAAGAGGAACGGATACGTGATGATGACCTGGCCGCCCTTGGGGGCTGGGAACTGCCAGCCCTTCAGGCTGCTGAGGATGCACGCCTCGACGGAGGCGTTGCGGAGGGTGGAGGACTTCGTCTTGGCGGAGGCGACGCGGCCGTTGAGCCCGATGGCCCACTCCAGCACCACCTTGCCGGCGAGGCCGGGGTCCTTGAGCAGCGCGCGTTCGTAGCAGCCGTGCACCTCATTGAGGTGGCTGTTGATGACCCTGGCCACGGCTTCGCGGTCCACGGTGCCCTGGGTGGAGGAGATGCTGCGCGCGGTGGCGCGCGTGACGGTGCCGCCCACCGCGCCCTTGCCCACGCCGCCCGCGCCCAGCGCGCCAATGCCGCCGCCGCCCTTGCCGCGCAAGAGCTCCGCGCCCAGCGTGGCGCCGCCGCCCTTGCCGCCGCCGCCCAGGCCGAAGGTGCCCAGGCCCGCGTTGGCGATGGGCGCCTTGCCGATGAGGCCCGCCAGCTTGTAGTTGGTCTGCTTGGCGTTCTTGCTGCCCGGGCCGCTGCCCAGCTTGTCCACGGCGGCCAGCAGGTCGTTGGTGGCGGGGCCCGCGGCGGACAGCTTCGCGAGCGCCTTGAGGGCCTTGCTCTCCGGCGCGGCGGCCACGGCCTTGGGGACCTGCACTTCCTTCACGGGCTTGGGAGGCGCCTTCTCCGCGACGACGGGCTTGTCCTTCGCGGGCTCCTTCTTCTTGAGCGTCTCGAGCTTCTTCTTGGCCTCTTCCTTCTTCTTGGGCTCGGGGGCGATGAGGCGCAGCGCGACGGGCGGCAGGTTCTTCTGCGTGAAGTCCGCGGTCGCGGGGCCTTGAGGCCGGGTGGCGATGAACCAGCCCAGGCCGCCGCCGAAGATGGCGAGGAAGAAGAGGGTCAGCCAGGGCAGGCCCTTGAGCGGGTTGACGAAGACGCGCTCGGGGGCAGGGGCCGCGTAGGCGACGAGCGACATCTTGCCCTGGGTGAGGCGGGCGGCGGCGCCGTCGCGCAGGGTGACGAAGCGGCGGCTGCCGTCGGACTCGAGCGCGGCGGTGGTGACGGGGGCGAAGCGGCCGTCACTGTGCGCCTTCTCCACGTCGGTGCCGGGGGGCACGAAGAGGCGGTAGTTGCCGTTGACGGACTCGGCGAGGGTGAAGTCGTCACCTTCCGGGAGGGCGAAGCCCCACAGCGGCATGGGGGCCAGCTCGTCCACGGCGGCCTTCACGGGCTTCTTCGCGTCCGGGACGAAGCGGCGCGCGTCGCGGCGCACGGCGCCCCAGTACAGCTCCAGGTAGAGCTGGGCCGCGCCCTTGCCCGGGCCGATCTTCGGCGCGTGCGTGGGGCGGCTGGCCGGGGCCGCGTCGAGGACGAGGGGGCCGGAGGTGGGCGCGGCGACATCCGTGTCCACGTCCGCGAGCAGGTCGTCCACGGCGAGCAGGCTGGGCATGACCTCCGACGGAGGACGGCGCCGCGCGGAGGGGACGGTGCCCGCGGGAACGGCGGGAGCGGGAGCCGGCTTCGACGAGGCGTGCGCGTGCGCGGCGTGGGCACCATTCGGGTGCGCGCCGTGCACTGCCTGGGCGCCAGCGTGCGCGGCCTGGGGATGCCCCGCGTGCGCGCCGTGCTGCGCGTGCGCGTTCTGCTGCGCGAAGGCCGCTTGTTGCGCCTGGGCCGCCTGCTGCTGCGCATGCGCTGCTTGTTGTGCCTGCTGCTGCGCGAGCGCGGCTTGCTGCTTCGCGTGTGCGGCCTGCTGGGCCTGCGGCTGCGCGAGCGCGGCTTGTTGCTGCGCGTGTGCGGCCTGCTGGGCCTGAGCGGCTCGTTGCGCTTGCTGTTGTGCCAGCGCGGCCTGCTGGGCCTGCTGTTGTGCCAGCGCGGCCTGCTGAGCCTGCTGCTGCGCGTAGGCGGCCTGCTGGGCCTGTTGCTGCGCGTAGGCGGCCTGCTGCGCCTGCTGCTGCGCGTAGGCGGCCTGCTGCGCCTGCTGCTGCGCGTAGGCGGCCTGCTGAGCCTGCTGCTGCGCGTAGGCGGCCTGCTGGGCCTGTTGCTGCGCGTAGGCGGCTTGCTGAGCCTGCTGCTGCGCGTAGGCGGCTTGCTGCTGCGCGTGCGCGGCCTGCGCGCCGTGCTGGGGCGCGAAGCCATTCGCGGGCCCGAACGCGTGCGTCGCCCCGTTGCCTCCGTTCAGGGGCGCGGCGGGCGGAGCCCCCGCACCTCCGAGGAGCGCGGCGACCTCGGGCGGCGGCTGCGGCTTGGACTCGACGGGACGCTGGTTGAGGATCCGCGTCTTCAGGACGAACGGACCGCACAGCACCTCGTCCACGGAGCGGATCTCACAGGCGGTGACCTGGTGCCCGTTGACGAAGACGCCGCTGGCGCCGCCGCCCGCATCCTGGATCGCGGTGCGGCCATTCTGGAAGTACAGCAACGCATGGCGGGGCGACACGGACGCGTCGTCCAGCCGCAGATCCGACGACGCATCGGAGCCGAGCGCGTAGGTGCCGGGGACGAAGACCTCCGTCCCCACCAGGAGGCCGTCGCGGAGGATGACGACTTGCAGGACGCTGGGCTGGCCGCTCAACGGTGACGCTCCCTTCGAGGGGTGATGGGCGGTACGGCCCTACTGATCGTAGACGGTGGCGAGCGTCTCCGAGCGGAAGCTGTCGCGCTCGCGAAGCATCGACTTCGTCTTCAATTCCTTGCGGTCATACAGGTACACGGCGCCGGACTTGTTCGTCTGGCCCTGGATGAGCCGGTCGTCGAAGTCGATGCGCGACGGGCCGCGCTGCGGCGGCGCGGACGACGCGGCTGCCGAGGCATCCCCCGTCACCGGATCCGTGACGGCCGTGCTCGACTTCGTCTCGATGCGCGGGGGCGCCTTGCTCGAGCCCTTCTTGGCCTTGGGTGCCTTCGCGGCCTTCGTCTTGGAGGCGCGTGCACGCCCCTGGGCCCAGGCATCGTTCGCGGGGGAGAGGGGACCGAAGCCGAGCACGCTGGCGACGGCACAGAAGAGGAGGAAACGTCGCATCATCAACAGGTTAAGCGATGCGAGCCCCGACCTGTCAACGCACACTCCAGCCCCATGGCATGGCCCGTGGCGATCAGGTGTGGGGGGCAGTCCACCTCACCTGGGGCGGACTCTCCACGACTCGTCCTGCTTCGTGCCGGTACGCTGGAAACGTCCCGTGGGGTTCCCTCCGAGCGGCGCCTCCCCAGCATGCGAGCAGACGTGGCACGAAGTCATCGTGACACGGTGGGCGGATGGAGGATGCTCGCGCGCGGGAGGCATGCCCACGCATGATAGGTGTCACTCGCCATCGGGGATGGATCGCGGCCGTGCTCGGAGCCCTGGTGCTCCTGGGGCTCGGGCTGTTCGCGTTGAAGCCCGGGAGCAGCCCCGCGCCAACGCCCGTGCCGCCGTCCGCCGCTCCCGCTGCGCCGCGCCCCATCCTCCAGGCGGTGGGCCCGAAGCTGACCAGCAACCAGACCTCGCAGCCGCTCTCCCTCTATGGAGAGAACCTGGTGCCGGGCCTGCGGCTGGTGCTCGGCGCGCCCCTGTCGCGGGAGGTGCCGCTCACGGTGGTGGACGCGCGCCATGGCTACGCGAGGCTCCCCCCCGACCTCCAGCTCCCCGAGGGCACCTTCCAGACGGACGTGCAGCTGTCGCTCGCCGCGACCGGACCCCGGCCCACGGGCACCACGCGGCTCACCCTGGTCAACGACGCGGCCTTCCCGGACCTGATGGCGGTGGCGCTGTCCCCGGATGGGCGCACGCTCTTCGTCGCGTCGCCGCCCACGGACACGGTGTTCGCGCTGGACGTGGCGTCCGGGCGCGTGGAGGCGATGGCGGTGGGGGACGGGCCGTCCGCGCTCGCGACCTGGAAGGACGCCAGCGGCCATCCCTGGTTGGGCGTGGCCCACCAGTACGGCGCGGAGCTCTGGCTGTACGCGCTGGACGCGCCGGAGCGGAAGGCCCGGGTCGTCCCCGCGCCCCCGGGCGTGTGGGGGCTGGAGGTGGACGGGGCGAAGGGCGTGGCCTTCGTCGCCGAGCACCACCGCGACACGGTGCACGCGCTCGCGCTGGAGGATGGCCGCGAGAAGTGGAGCGCGGCCGTGGATCCGAACCCGCGCGCGATGGCGCGGTGGAACGGACTGCTCGCGGTGGGCAGCCTCCAGACGGGGCAGGTGGTGCTGCTGCGCCAGGATGACGGCCGGGAGCTGGCGCCGGTGGTGCCGAAGCCCGGCGTCCCCATCATCGGAGGCACCACGGAGGCCTTCTCCGCGCAGGTGATGGGCGGAAAGGCGCCGCGAGCCCTGGTCGCGAGCGACCGCTTGAAGCGCCTCTTCATGTCGAGCCTGGGGCCGAACGTGGGTCCCAACGCCCAGCGCATGGAGGTGAGCGCCAACAGCGGCGTCGCGGTGCTGGACCTGGACCGGCAGGAGGTGGTGCGGCATCGGGGCTTCGGCGCGGGCGTGACGGAGGGGCTGGCGCTGGATGACCGCGCCGGGTTGCTCTATGCGGCGGACGTGGGCCTGGGGCAGGTGCGGGTGCTGGACGCGAAGGCGCTGGTGAAGGGCGACGCGGCGGCGCGCGAGGCGGTGCTCCAGACGCTGCCCGTGCACGCGCCGGAGGGCACGCCGTGGATCCGCCCCGTGGAGGACCTGGGCACGAAGGGGAGGGCAGGGCTGGAGTTGCACTCCGGGCCGCGCTCGCTGGCGCTGTCCCCGGACGGACGCACGCTCTACGTGCTCAACCGCTTCACGGGCACGGTGGCGGTGGTGGACGTGAGCGAGGCGCGGGCGGGAAAAGCGCGTGTGACGCGGCAGTGGCCGGTGGTGGACGTGCGCTCGCGCGAGCAGCGCCGGCTGGGGCAGGTGCTCTACTTCACCGACGTGGGGCGCACTGGCATGAGCTGCGACGCGTGCCACATCGAAGGGCACACGGGTGGTGTCTTCTTCGAAAAGACGCGCCCCATGCGCATCTACCGGTCCACGACGGCCCTGGGCAGCCGGGACACGCCGCCCTACTTCACGCCCGCGAGCACGCGCAGCATCGCGGAGACGGCGGAGACGGTGGGCGGGCGCAACCGCTACCACAACCCGGATCCGCTGCCGTCGGAGGTGGAGGCGCTGGCGCTCTACACCTCGCTGCTGCCCACCCCGCCCAACCCCTACCGGGGCGAGGGCGGCGCGCCGCTGGAGACCGTCACGCTGCCGGACGGGAGGACAGGCCATCCGGTGAAGGGCCTGGCGCTCTTCGAAGGAAAGGCCCGATGCCTGGCCTGCCACCCCACGCCCCTCTTCACGCTGGACCAGGACCCCTCGACACGGGGCCAGTACCAGGACGTGGGCACGCCCATCGCGCTGCCGCTGCGGCTGGAGCAGCAGCACCTGGTGACGGGAGCGGCGCCGCCGTCATTGGTGGGCACCTGGGACGTGTGGCCCCTCCTGACGAGCGCCACTGCGGGCTACGCGGTGCAGGAGGACCGGCTCGTGGTGGGCACACGCTTCCCGCTGCGCACGCTGCTTGAGACCCCAGGCCTGAACCACGGCGCCGCGCAGGAACTCACCGCCGAGGAGCGCGATGACCTGCTCGCGTACCTGCTCACGCTGTGAGTAGGGTTGGCGGATGCGTCGGTTCTCATCCTGGACGATCTTCATCTGCGTCGCCGCCCTGCACTGGGCGTGTGCCGCGGCTCAAGCTCCTGGCACGCCGAGACCCGGTGCCGACGCTCAGTCCGCCACCTGCCCGAAACATGAAGCGGCGACCGCGCGGGTGGAGTTCCAGCACGCGGGCTTCGACGGACAGACCCTGTCAGGGCGCCTGTTACTGGGGAGCTCGAATGGAAGCCTGTGTCTGGACCGGCGTCTCATCGAGAGCCACACGCTGACCGTGGAGCGGGTCCTGGACTGTGCCAGCGGGAAGTCCCTGCCGTTCCTCGTTGGCGACGTCCGGACGCCACCGCGCAGGGAAGAGGACATCCTCCTCCTCGGGCCAGGCCAGTGGTACGGGCGGGATGTATCCGTCCCGCTCTTCCCCCAGTCCGCGACCGGGCAGCCCGGACCTGAATGTGTCGACGTGGAGCTGTCCGTCCACGCACTGGATGCCGCCAACATCGCGAAGCCGAGGCTGCGCGTGACGCGCGCCGCGGCCCCCGAGCGGGAGCCGTCACCCACGAAGCCCACGCCCTAACGCGCGGGGTTGGAGTGGAAGGGGAGCAGCACCGCGGCGCGGACCCGGGTGGCCAGCGCATGGGAGATCAGCGGCCAGCCGAACGCCGCGAACGTGAGCACGGCCATCATCCCGCTGAACATCCACAGCCCCATCATCACCGCGATGCCCAGGTGCAGGCCCATCGTCAGCGCCACCCAGAGCCCCCGCGTGCGCCGGGGCCAGACGCAGAACGCGTAGCCCACCTCCACCACCAGCGTGCCCCACGTGGCCAGCTTCACCAGCCACGGCACCACCGCGAGCCACGCGAAGTCGAACTGGCCGTACTGGGGCTGCATCAGCACCTCCCAGAGCGCCGTCCCGTCCCGCCACACCGGCCCCAGCAGCTTCTCCAGGCCCGTGGTCAGGTAGATGATGCACAGGTGCACCTGCAACACGCGCAGCGACAGCGTCGCCAGCGCGGACGGCGCGCCGGAGAGCCTCTTCGCCCGCACGTCCAGGGAGTACGCCGTCCCCACCGGCATCACCGCGCAATAGAACAGACTGATGTGCGCGAAGGTCTCCACGCCGTAGGAGAAGAAGCTGATGCTGTTGAGCAGCACCGTGTGGAGGACCCACGCCACCACCGCCGACAGCCGCGTGTGCAGGCCCAGAAAAAGCCCCAGCAGCGCCACCACGTAGACGAACGTCAGGCCCTGGATGCTGGCCGCCTGCGAGAAGCCCAGCGGCTCCAGCGCGGCCACCACCGCGCCCACCCGGGGCACGGACGGGGACGCCATCGCCTCGGAGACGCTCCAGGGCACCCAGCCCTGGTTGCCCAGCAGCTCCGGCAGGATCTCCGACAGGCTCCACGCCTGGATGAGCAGCAGCGCCGCCACGCCGATGCGCAAGACGCCCAGCGGCTGCGGAGAAGAAGGCTCGCCGACGAACGCCGCCAGCCTGGCTCCCACCTCGGACTTCCAGGTCTGGACGCTCATGGCGTCACCTCCCCCGTGGACACGGCCGCGGGAGCGCGCCGCTGGAACTCCGCGCGGTAGGCCTCCGTCCAGAGCGGCCGCGACCCCTGGAGGTGCGCCGCCATGCTGGGCAACTGCAACGAGTCCACGCGCACCGTGACGGCTCGCGCGTCCGGGTGCCGGCCGAACATCGCCGCCGCCCACGCGCGGGCCAGCGCGTCCCGGCTCTCCTCCAGGCTGAAGCGCAGGTTCATGGAATGGATGCGCACGCTCACGGCGCCGTTGTCCGACCGGAAGTCGTCGTGCAGTTGTTCGCCGGACGCATCTTCCACGTCGAAGGAGACACGCACCGCCGGGCTCACCCCGGGGGCGAAGAAGCTGAAGCCGCTGCTCGACCCCGTCCAGTGCCCATAGGCCTGCGCCCAGGTCTTCGTCGTGTCCGTCAGCGGGAGCAGGGGCACGTGCAGCGCGCCACGGGCCACCATCAACAGGTGCAGCACGGCGAGGCCGGTCAACAGCCCGTGCCGGGGAGTCAACGTGTGTCGCATGGGGGCTCCAGACCGAGCGCCGGAGGGGGCACCTCCGGCGTCGGGTCCGTCTTGAATGGACCGCTACTTCACTTCAGGGGGTTGTGACGTCCGCCGGCGCTCAGTTGCAGTTGCCGGAGATGCTGCCGCCGCCGATGAAGATGCCCAGCAGGTTGCCCGTGGTGTTGCCCAGGATGTTGCCGCCGCCGAGGATGTTGCTGAGGATGCCGCAGTTGCCGTTGCCGCTGCCGGAGCCGCCCGCCAGGGGGCCCGTCTTCGACACCAGCACGACCTCCTCCATGGCCACCGCCATGCGCGGATCGTGGCTCTTCACCTCACGGTTGTGAGCCATCGCGCCCGTCGCACCCAGCGCCAGCACGAACATCGCCACGGTCCCGCCCAGCTTCATGGTCGTCTTCTTCATGGTCTTGCTCCTTGGGGATTGAACTGCATGGGCAATGTCTTTCCCCTCCCCGAAATCGGAACCATCCCGGTAAGACCAGGATTCTGTTGAGGGGTGATTCCAGGCGGGATGTGGACATTCCAGCCTGGTTGGCGGCGACCTTTTCTCGGCCGGCGCGAAGAGGCCGGAGCGGTGTCGGGGGCTTCACGTGGAGCCGGCCCTCGGGTCGCTTGCGTTGGAAGGGGGGGCTGAGGTCTACAATCCAACGAATGCGTTCCTCCCCCCGGGTCGCCTGGCTCCTGCTTCCAACGTTGTGGCTGTCGTGCACCGACGCGGGGCTCTATTCGATTGATGACCGCGCGGGCGGCACACGGGACCGCGCCAACTTCGAGGGCGACCTCTGCGTCCCAGAGGCCACCGGCGACGCGTTCCCCGTGAAGGTCATCTTCGCGCTCCAGGGCGGCACGGGCGTGGAGCCGGAGGTGGTGGGCTCCGCGGTGGACGGGCTCACCACGCTCACCTCGCGCTATACCGGCCCCCAGATGCGCTTCGGGCTCGTGGCCTTCCACTCGGTGGCCACCGGTCTGCAAGGCAGCTTCACGGACGCCGCCAGCTTCCAGTCCGTCCTGCCCCGCTACGCCAGCTACCAGCAGGATGGCCCCATCAGCATCCGCTCCGCGCTGCGGCTGTCCAAGAGCCTGATGTCCGGCGAGATGCAGGCCTCCTGCAAGGGGGAGGTCGCGCGCTCGCGCTACGTGGTCGCGCCCGTCATCCGCAGCTCCGACGTGAGCTGTGACAACCCGGCCTTCAACATCGGCATCGACAGCCGCTGCACCGCGCTGTCCCAGGCCGCCGGCTGCAACGCGTCCCCGGAAGCCCAGGCGCAGTGCAACGCCTCGTGCAGCCAGTGCGAGCTGACCGCCGTGGTGGGCGAGCTCAAGGGCCTGGTGGAGCAGCTGGGCGCGGGCGACGTCAGCGTCCAGCCCGTCTACGTCCGCGATGCCACGCCCGACCCCGTCACGCGGTTGCAGGTGGCCGCCATCGCCAACGCGGGCGGCAGCGCGCCCGTGGAGACGGACTTCGTGGGCCTGCCCAACGCGCTCACGCGGCTGGACTACGGCGCGCTCGACAACGCGCTCAAGTTGAAGCGCTTCCTCGCCTTCAACCGCAACGTGCAGGTGAGAAACGGCCAGATGCTCACCGACAGCGACGGTGACGGCGTGGCGGACGACGACGAGCGCGCCCTGGGCCTGGACCCCGCCGTCCCGGACACCGACCAGGACGGGCTCATGGACGGCGTGGAGCTGCGCATGGGGCTGGATCCGCTCGCCGTGGACATCATCAACGGCTGCAGCGTGGTGCAGGACACCGACGGCGACCGGCTCAACGACTGCGAGGAGCGCGTGCTGGGCAGCGACCCCTGCGTGGGCGACACCGACGGCGACGGCCTGCCGGACCTGGTGGAGGCCCTGTCGCGGACGAACCCGCTCGTCGCCGAGGACCTGCTCGACAGCGACCGGGACGGCCTCACCAACGTGGCGGAGGTCGAAGCCCACGGCGACCCGCTCAGCGCCGACCTCGACTTCCACCGCGAGCGCGGCTACGGCTACTCCATCGTCCCGCTGCCCCCCACCGGCACCAGCAACCGCGCCTGCTACCGCACCCGCGTGGAGAACGTCTCCCTGGTCCCCACCCTGGAG
>NZ_RAWC01000273.1:0-10572 GCF_003611685.1 Corallococcus sp. CA049B
GCGATCGTCGGCAGCGTCAGAAGTGTATAAGAGACAGCCCCTCTTCCATCAAGACCTGGGTCCATCCACGGGCGTGACCGGCAGCCTTCCTCCCGTCCGCGAGCAGGGCTCGCGAATGGGCGGCTTTCCGGAAAAGACGCATTCCACCTGTTTTCTTGTCCGCCCGGAGGGATGCTTGGACTGTCATTCGCGGACGCTCCCGTGCAGGGGGAAAGCCTCTCGCCGGCGTCGTCTCCAGTCCGCCGGCGAGAGGTCACCGGGGGGACCGGTGTCTTCCTGCTTTGAGGGATTGTCTCGAGGCGGTCCGAGTGGATTGCGCCCCACGGTGCGGGGGCGGATGTTCACGCGGGGACAGTGAGCGGCCCTCGGGACGGATTGGGGGGAAGTCTGGATTTGCCGCATCCTCCGGAGTCCGGTTCCGGGGGACGGGGTGGTCGGCCGCGTCTTTGTCGGGACCGTCACGGCCTTCCGGGGGGAAGCCACCATGTCGAATCTGCTCGACCTGCCGCGTCAGGCGTTGATGGACCTGCGCTCGCGTCTCAGGCACCTGCCGCTCGTGTCCCAGCTGCACCGCCGGCACGCGCCCAACAGCCTGTCCCTGTCCAGCCCCGCGCCGCAGGACTCCGTCCTGGCGGATCCGCAACGGGTGGAGATGTGGCGCCGCGCGGTGGAGCGCTACGTGCGCCCCAACCAGGTGGTGGTGGACGTGAAGGCCGGCACCGGCCTGCGCACCTTCCTCGCCGCGCACCAGAACCCGCGCAAGCTGTACGCGGTGGATGACTCGCGGCTGTTGGACACCACGCAGTGGGTGGCCCGCCGCAACGGCCTGGACCGCATCGACTTCGTGCGCGAGCCCACCTGGCACTTCCAGCCGCAGGAGAAGGCGGACGTGCTGCTGCATGAGCTGCTGGGAGATGCGCTGCTCGATGCGGGGCTCGTGCCCCGGATGCTGGATTTGCGCACGCGCCTGCTCAAGCCCGGCGGCCGCATCCTCCCCAACCGCTTCGAGGTCTACGTGGAGCCCGTGCAGCTGCGCGAGGAGGCGTGCGTCCCGTTCATCTGGACGCAGCACCTGCCCCACGTGGACTTCCGCTGCCTCCAGTCGCTGCGCGAGGCGATGAGCCCGTCATACTTCACGCGGCTGGTGCGCTCGTATGAGGTGGACCACCTGCTGTGTGAGCCGGAGCCCGCGTTCGGGTTCGACCTGGAGACGATGCGCGCGGAGGGGCTGCCCTCGCGCGTGCGCATCCAGCGGCCGGTGGAGGAGGACGGGCGGGTGGATGGCTTCTGCCTGTTCTACAAGGTCGCCTTCGACGCGGAGCTGGCCTTCGACGTGTCCCCCATGCGCGAGCGCAACACCACGGCGATGACGCTCCTGCGCGTGGAGCCTCGCGAGTTCAGCCGCTACGACACGCTGGACTTCGAGCTGGAGCTGCCCAATCCGTCCGACCCGCGCACCTGGCGGTGGCAGTTCACCTGACGGCAGTGCCGGAGCCCGGAGTGATGCCCGGTGGACAGCCGTCCTGTCGCCGGGTGTCGCCGGAGGTGGGCGCACTGCCTAGCTTGCAGAGCGCATGCGACCGTTCCGACTCCTCGTCCTGCTCCTCGTTTCCGTCGCCGCGCTGCCCGCGGCGGCCCAGGCGCCCCGCACCGTCGCGGGCGTGTGTGGCCGCACCAACTGGGTCTGCGTATCGGAGTGCATCGACGCGGAGTGCGTCGACAAGTGCATGCGCGAGGGGTGCGAGGACGCGCTCAAGCGGCTGAAGGCCTGTACCAGCAAGGCGGCCTGCGCGCCGGACGACTCGGCGTGCGCGGCGAAGTCTTGCGGCCTCACCTGCGAGAGGTCCTTCGAGCCCGCGCCCAAGAGCCCGGAGAAGCTGGTGACGAACCCGTGCGAGGGCGACAAGGCCCCGAAGGGCACGGCCGTCCCGGAGGAGCTGGTGGGCACGTGGGTGCTGTCCGCGGCGAGCATCCCGGACACGGACCAGGGCCAGGAGGAGCGCATCGACGTGCAGCCCCGGTCCGACTACGCGCGGTCGCTGCAGGTGACGCCAGACGGGTGCTTCGTGATGCGGACGAAGCTGGATGACGCGACGCTCGGGCGCGGCAGCACGCTGGATGTTCGCGCGTGGGGCCGGCTGGAGGTGAAGGACAAGAAGCACCTGGCGCTGCGCACGCAGGATGGTCAGGCGGTGGGCCCGGTGTGCGGCAAGGAGCGCGTGGTTCCCTTGACGAAGGGCAAGTTCAAGGGCGGGGAGTTCACGTACGCCATTGAAGAGAAGCACTCGCTCGTGCTCACGGTGCCGGGCGCCACGCGGCAGACGTTCCAGTTCGAGCGGGAGAAGCAGCAGGCGCCGGAGCCGCAGCCCAAGCCTTGAGGAGGACCTTGCCCCCACCGGGGCGCGCGGGTGAGAAGGACGCCATGGCGGGTCGCGAGCGGATGGCGAGCATGGACGCGGCGTGGCTCCAGATGGAGGAGCCCGCGAACCTGATGATGATCACCGCGGTGCTGTGGTTCGACGGCGCCGTGGAGTTGGAGCGCCTGCGCGCGGTGGTGCGCGAGCGGCTGGTGGAGCGCTACCCCCGCTTCCGGCAGTGCGTGGTGCCCGGGCCGCTGGGCGCGCCGCACTGGGAGGACGCGCCGGACTTCGAGCTGGAGGAGCACCTGTCCACGCTGCGCGTGCCGGAGTCGGCGGGGCGCGCGGGGCTGGAGGCGCTCGTCGGGGACTGGCTGGGCGTGCCTTTGGACCGCTCCCGTCCGCTGTGGCACATCCACCTGGTGCGCGGCGCGCCGGGCGGGGACGTGCTGCTCGCGCGGCTGCACCACTGCATCTCGGATGGCATCGCGCTCGCGCGGGTGTTGCTGTCCCTCACGGAGCCGGTGGACGCGGGCGCCGTGCCGGAAGCGGAGGCCCGGGATGAAGGTTCCGACGCGCAGCTGCCCTCCGAGGTGGAGCGGCCACCCCGGGCTCCGGGCTGGATGCGATTCGCGCGGGGCGCCCGCTCCGCGCTGCGCAAGGGCGCGGAGATGGTGCGCGAGCCCATCCTCGCGGGCGACCTCGTGCGAGAGGGCGCGAAGGGCGCGGCGGCCCTGGGCAAGCTGCTGGTGCTGCCGCCGGATCCCCGCTCTCCATTGCGGGGGCCGTTGAGTCCCCGGAAGCTCGCCGCGTGGTCGGAGCCCATTGAATTGGAGCGGGTGAAGGCCGTGGGCCGGACCCTGGGCGGCACGGTGAACGACGTGCTGCTCACGACGGTGACGGGCGCGCTGCGGCGCTACCTGGCCACGCGGGACGCTCCGCTGGAGGACGTGCACGCGCTGGTGCCGGTGAACCTGCGGCCCCTGGACGTGCCGGTGCCTCGCGAGCTGGGCAACCGCTTCGGCGTGGTGTTCCTGCGGCTCCCGGTGCACCTGCCGGAGCCGCGCCGCCGCTTGCGCGAGGTGGCGAAGCGGATGGAGCAGCTCAAGCGCTCTCCGGAGGCCGTGGTGACGTTCGGCCTGCTGGAGCTGCTGGGGCGCACGCCCGCGGCGCTGGAGCGCGCCGTCGTGGACGTGATGGGCACCAAGGCGTCGCTCGTCGCCACCAACGTGCCCGGGCCGCGCCAGCCGGTGTCGCTCGCGGGCAGCCGGCTTCGGGGGCTCACGTTCTGGGTCCCCCAGGCCGGCCACGTGGGCCTGGGGGTCAGCCTCTTCAGCTACTCGGGACAGGTGACCGTGGGCGTGGCCTCGGATGCGTCACGCGTGCCCGACCCGGGAGCCATCGTCGCCGCGTTCCAGGAGGAGCTGGACTCGCTGGCGACGCTGGCTCCCTGAAGGCTCTGGTTGGCCGCTACTTCGCGGCGAAGAGCTTGTGCGGGTCGTACTTGCCGCGCACTTCCTTGAGCTTCGCGCGGATGGCGTCCGGCCAGGCGCTGTCGAAGTGCTCCGCGTCGCGGGCCTTGCCCAGGAAGTTGATGGACATCTCCGGCGACAGCCACGGCTTCAGCTCCGCGCGCAGGCCCTCCGTGGCGCCGGGCAGCACCGTCTCGAACAGCGGCGGGTGCATGCCCACCAGCCCGACGAGGAAGTTGCCGTTGCGGCCGCCCACCGCGGAGCCGCCCGCCACGTCCTTCTGGCAGGCGCCGCCCAGGTGCCGCAGCTCCAGCATGAAGTACGGCGTCTGCGCGCCCGGGCCCACGTGGCGCAGCACCGTGGTCGCGAAGTCCTGGTCCACGTGGGTCAGCATCATGCCGGTGGTCCACACGGGGCTGGGCTGATCCGGATCATTGTGGATGCGCGCCATCTGGGTCGCGGGCAGCTCGCCCAGCATGTCCAGGTAGAGGGGCGCCAGCGCGCGCAGGGGCGCCGCCAGCTTCGTGCCCTCCTCGACGGAGCCCGGGTAGGCGAAGCGCAGGTTGATGACCGTGCGGCCGCGCAGCGGGGGCGGGATGAAGTCGAACGGCGGGAAGCGCATCACGGCGATGCTCGTGGACACGCGCGCGTCCGCCTCCGACGTCCACTTCACCCAGCCGCGCAGCACGGCCTCGATGTGCTGCTCCTCGAAGAAGAGGCTGCCCGCGTAGAGCGAGCGCAGCTCCACCAGCTGGACCTTCACCTCCGTCACGATGCCGAAGCCGCTCTTGCCGCCGCGCAGGCCCCAGAACAGGTCCGGGTGCTGTTCTGCGGTCGCCTCCACCGTCTCCCCGTCGCAGGTGACGAGCGTGTAGCCCACCACATAGTCGGAGCTGACGCCGTGGCTGCGCACCAGCGGCCCGATGCCGCCGCCCAGCAGGTAGCCCACCACGCCCACGTTCGTGGACGAGCCGGCGATGGGCGCCAGGCCGTGCTTCGCCGCCTCCGCGACGACCGGCTCCCAGCGCGCGCCCGCGCCAATGGTGGCGATGCGCGTCGCCGGGTCGATGCTCACGTGGTTCAGCGCCTTCGTGGAGAGGAGCACGCCGGAGGTGATGGGCACGTCCGTCCCGTGCCCCGTGGCCTGCACCGACACGGGCAGGTGGTTCTCCCGGGCGAAGCGGATGGCCTCCGCCACGTCCTGCGTGGACTTCACCGCCACCACGTACTGCGGCGAATGGGTGACCACGACGTTGAAGCCGGCGCTCTCCGGGGCATAGCCCGCGTCGTTGGGGGTGTAGACGGGACCGCTCACGCGGCCGGCGAGGGACTGGGTCATGGGGCGTTGCTCCTTCGTGTCAGCCAGCCCCTGCGGGCTGGGAGGGGGACTCGGGTGAGCTGCGGTGCCGCGTCCAGGGAGTACGAGCGCGAAGCAGCATAAACCTGGAAGTCAGGTCCGTACACGGAAGCGCTGTGTGAAACCACGGCCCGGGTTCCAGAGGGCCGGCCTCCCGGCACCCCTACAGCAGGCCGTGCTCCTCCAGCTTGTTGTAGAGCGTGCGCCGGCTCACTCCGAGCAGCCGCGCCGCCAGCGTGCGGTTGTCACCCGAGCGCTTCAGCGCATCCACCAGCGCCTGCTTCTCCACGTCCTTGCGCCGTGACTCCAGCGTGACGGAGTCGGATGGCGACGGAGGCAGCGGCGCGGCGACGGGCGGCGGCGCGAGTCCCGGTTGGCGGGAGAGCTCGCGCGCCACGTCCTCGCCGGTGAGCACGGGCCCGTCGGAGAGCACCACCAGCCGCTCCAGGAAGTTCTGCAGCTGGCGCACGTTGCCGGGCCATGGCTGGGTCTGGAGCGCTCGCAGTCCGTCCTCGCTCAGGGTGAACGGGGGGCGGCCGTTGCTCTTCGCGTGCACGTCCAGGAAGTGGCGGGCGAGGGACGCGATGTCCTCCGGCCGCTCGCGCAGCGTGGGCAGCCAGAGGGGCACCACGTTGAGCCGGTAGAAGAGGTCCTCGCGGAAGGTGCCCCGGCGCACGCCGTCCTCCAGCGACTGGTGCGTGGCCGCGATGAAGCGCACGTCGATCTTCACCGTCTGGGTTCCGCCCAGCCGTTCGAACTCGCGCTCCTGGAGCACGCGCAGGAGCTTCACCTGCACGGCGGGGGACACGTCGCCAATCTCGTCGAGGAACAGCGTGCCGCCGTGCGCCAGCTCCACGCGGCCGGGCTTGCGCGTGGCCGCGCCGGTGAAGGCGCCCTTCTCGTAGCCGAACAGCTCGCTCTCCAAGAGCGTGTCCGGGAGCGCCGCGCAGTGCAGCTTCACGAAGGGCCCCGCGCGCCGGGGGCTGTTCTCGTGCAGGGCCCGCGCGGCCAGCTCCTTGCCCGTGCCGGACTCGCCCCTCAGCAGCACCGTGGCGGTGCCCTGGGCGGCCTTCACCAGCAGGGCCTTCACCTCCGTCATCGCGCGGCTCTGGCCCATGAGCAGGCTGTCCAGGCCGTCCGGCGCCTTGCCGGTGCCGCGCGTGGGCTCCGGGTCCTGGCTCGCGTGGAGCAGGGCCTTCTTCAGCGTGAAGAGGAGCTCCTCGCGGTCGAAGGGCTTGAGCACGAAGTCCGCCGCGCCCGCCTTCATCGCCTCCACCGCGAGCGGCACCGTGCCGTGCGCGGTCATCAGCAGCACGGGCACGTCCGGCCAGCCGCGCCCCACCTCCGCGAGCAGCTCCATGCCGCTCATGCCCGGCATGCGCACGTCGCTCAGCACCACGTCGATGGGTCGGCGCGCGAGCAGGGCCAGGGCGTCCTTCGCGTTCGAGGCCGGATGCGGGGTGAGGCCCGCCTGGGTGAGCAGCGCGCCCAGCACCTTGAGCAGCGCGGGATCATCGTCGACCACCAGGACGTGGCCCTTCAGTGCGTCGCTCACGCGGCTTCTCCCTCGGATGCCGGGGCCTGGGAGACGGGGGCCGCCGGCAGGCGCAGGCGGAGGATGGTGCCATGGCCCTCGCCGCTCGTCAGGGACGCAGCGCCTCCGTGCGCCTCCGCCACGCGCCTCACGAAGGCGAGCCCCAGGCCGCTGCCCGTCGCCTTGGTGGTGAAGAAGTCATCGAAGGCCCGCTCGCGCGTGCGCGCGTCCATGCCGCTGCCGGTGTCCTGCACCTCCACCACCACCGCGCCGCCGTCCCGCAGCGTGCGCACGGTGAGGGCGCCGCCCTCGGGCATGGCCTCGAACGCGTTTCGCACCAGGTTCTCCAGCGCGTTGGCGAGCAGGTCCTCGTCTCCCGCGCACTCGGGCAGGTCGGGCGCGAGCTCCTTCTTGAGCTCCACCGCGCCCGGTGTCGCGAAGGCCTGGAGCGACAGCACGCCCTCCACCAGCCGGTTCAGGTCCAACGGCCGTCGCAGCGGTTCGACTCGCGCGAGGCGCTGGTACGTGCCGGCCACGCGGTCCAGGCGCTCCACCTGCTCCAGCAGCAGGTCCAGGAAGTCACCGTGCGCGTCCCAGGAGTGGCCGCGCGCATGCTCCTCTTTCAGGTACTGCGCGGCGCCCTTGAGCGCGGCGATGGGGTTCTTCAGGTCGTGCGCCATCTGCGCGGAGAAGCGGCCCAGCGTGGCCAGTTGCTCCAGGCGCTCGCGCTGGGTGACGAAGGCGGTGACGCCCCGCCGCGCCGCCGCGAGCAGCGCGAAGGTGATGGCGGTGGTGCCCACGACGAGCGCCCCGGACTCAGCGGCGAAGACGCGGAAGAGCGTGAGGTAGGCGAACACGCCCACCAGCGCGAGCACGACAGCGTGCACCGCCGCGCTCGTGGCCCGCGCGTCCTTGCCGAAGAGCTGGAAGCGCAGGGACGCGGTGGCCATCACCGGCAGGCCCAGCAGCGTGCCCACGTTGCCCAGCTTCGGCACGGGCAGGGCCATGTCCGCCGCCAGGTCCGTGAGCAGCAGCGCGACGAGCAGCGTGAGCCCCAGCAGCATCAGGCCCGCTCGCGCGCGTTCGTCCGGGGAGCCCTCCGCGCTGGCGTGGCGCAGGTGGCGCGTGAGCAGCACGAAGCCCGTGGTGAGGATGGGGATGACGCCCACGGCGACGGCGAGCCCGAAGCGGAAGGTGTAGATGCGCTCTTGCAGCGCGGGCACGCCCATGGCGATGAGCATGGTCAGGGCGAGCGCGCCCATCACCGCGTAGGTGCCGTAAAGCACGCGGGCGGAGCGGCGGCGGCGGCCCACGAACGCGAGGATGAAGTGCACCGCGCACGGCAGCGTCATCAGCGCCGCGGCGAAGCCCATCAGCCGCCAGCCGGTGTCCCCCGAGCGCGCCAGCCCGAAGGCGGAGAAGTTCCAGGTGGACAGCGCGATGGAGAGCAGCGACAGCGGCAGCGCGAGGGGGCTTCGTCCCACGCGGGCGAGCGCGATGCCGGCGAGCGCGAGCTGCCCCGCGCACGCCAGCAGGCTGACCCACATGGCGCCCGTCATCGCGCGCCTCCGAGGCTCAGAGCATGCCCAGCCGGCGGGCGTTGGCGGGGTCGACCGCCGCGGACTCCCAGCGCCGCACCGCGGCCTCGCGCTCCGCGTCGGGCGCGTCCGCGTAGTAGCCCAGCGTGTCGTGCAGGGCGCGGCTCAGCTCCTCGATGGCGGCGAGCCGCACGTCCAGCTCGCGGTGGCGCAGCGCGGCCACCAGCCAGTCCGCGCGGCGGCGGCTGCGGTTCTCCGCCCACCACGCCGACCACTGGCGCGGCTGGAGGCCCAGCGTGGCGCGGGTGACTTCGCGCAGCGCCTCCGCGGCGGCCTGCGCGCACATGGCGTCGTCGCTGCCGGTGAGGTTGATGAGGCCCTCGATGGCGTCGCGGTCGTGCAGCGTGCCCAGCGCACGGGCCGCCAGCGAGCGGCGCAGGGCGTCCCGGCTGGCCAGCTCCTGGCGCAGGTCGCGCAGGGACGCGTCCAGGCGCGGCAGGTGCTTGAGCGCGGCGGCGGCGACCCGCGCGGCGCTGGAGATGTCCGGCTCCATGTCGAACAGGCCGCGCAGCACGCCGTCCACCAGCTCCGCGTAGGGCAGGTTGCCCGCGGTGAGCAGCGCCAGGTAGCGCGTGTCCGCGTCGTTCGAGTCCAACAGCGGCGCCAGCGCGACGGCCGCGGGACGGCCCAGGCGCGACAGGGCGGCGGGGATGGGACCCAGCTCGTCCGCTTCCGGCAGCTCCACGACGGGCAGGCGGCTCCAGGCGGTGGGGCCGGGGAAGTGCTGCGCGAGCACCCGGGCGCTGGCTTCCGGCGAGCGCGCCAGCTCCGCGATGGCGCTGGAGCGCTGGGACGCGTCCGGGCCGGTGAGCCGGCGCAGGAGCGGCGTGAAGTCCGGCGGCGGGAGCTCTTCCGGCGAGAGCACGCGCGGGGGCAGGGCGGCGGCGCGGCCCAGGTTGGCCACGCCTCCCCGGCCGAAGACGGGGTTCCACCCGAGCCCCGCGACCACGGCGGGCGCGGGCGCGGGCTGCACCGGGGCCGGGAAGCCGGGCACGTCCACGTCGATGGTGAAGTCCTCTTCCGGCGCGCGGAGCTCCGACACGCGCTGCTTGCGGAAGAGGATGAGCTCCTGGAAGGCGGCCGGCAGGTCCTGGCAGAACAGGATGTAGTCGCTGAGCCGGCGCTGGCTCATCGGCTTCTGGCCGCAGTCGCCGTAGAGGATGGCCACGAGGCGGCCCTTCACCTCCACCGGGTACAGGAAGACGGTGCGCGGGGCCTGGCGGCCGAAGAGCTCCAGGTAGTGCCGCGTGAGCGCGTCCGGAGGCAGCGGGCCCGCGTAGCTGCCGCGCGTGACGGCGACGGTGCGGAAGACGCTGCTCGCGTCCAGGGGGATGGAGACCAGGGAGAGGGCGTTCGCGTCCAGGCCCTCGCCGCGCGAGTCCCAGCCCCCCGCGGCGCCGCGCACGACGGCGAAGGCGGCCACGTAGTCGAACGTGCGGCGGCCGAAGCGCAGCGCCACGTCCAGCAGGCGGTCCAGCTCCCGCGTCGACTCCCGCAGCGCGGAGCGGGCCTGGGGCAGCGTCCACTCCGGCACGGCGGCATCCGGCGCGCTGGAGGCACCCGGGACGGGGGCGGGCTCCGGCGCGCGAGGGCGGTTCGCGCCCTGAGCGGACGCGGGGTTGCTGAAGATGAGGAACGACGGCTCGCCCCGGGGCGGCGCCGGGGGAACCGGCGGCTGGGTCGGCGTGGCGGCCTGGGCCGCGCGGGCCTGCTGCTCGGGCGCGGGAGGCCACACCGCGGGACGGGCTCCCGGAGGCTGGGCGGGGGCGCCGGTGCGGGGCGCGGCGGGGGACGTGCCCTGCGCGCTCTGGACGGTGGTTCCCGGTCGCGCGGGGCCCTGTGCCGGCTGCGCGGCTGGGGTCGTGCCCTGGGGGCCCTGACCGGGGGCGCCCGGTCGAGCACCCTGGGCCGTGGTCGCGGGGCCCGGGCCTCCGAAGCCCTGCGTCGCGGGACCCTGCTGCGCGGGGGGGGCGGGACGGCCCGCGGCCTGCGGCGGCGTGGCGAACGCACCGGGCGCGGCGGGTCGCCCCCCCTGGGCGGAGCCCTGCGGAGCCGTGGCGGACGTGCCGGCCGGACCCACGGGCAACAGCACGGGCACGGGCTGCGGCGGTGGTAGAGGACGCTCTCCCGGCGGGTAGAGGGTCGGCGGCGCGGCGTTGCCCGACGCGCCCCGGTTCGGGGGCTGCGCGGCGGGAGGCGCGGAGCTCGCGGGCGTGCCCGGCATGTTCAGCCGCAGGGGCTCGCGCGTGTACGC
>NZ_RAWC01000274.1:0-10348 GCF_003611685.1 Corallococcus sp. CA049B
GGGCGGGAGGGCGCCCCATGGTAGGTTTGGCACCTCCATGTCCGCTCCTGCTTCGTCGCTCAAGGCTGTCATCGCCGCGCTGTCCGGCAACGTGTTGGTCACGTTCATCAAGTTCATCGCCTTCCTCCTGTCGGGGTCGGGGGCGATGTTGTCGGAGGCGATCCACTCGGCGGCGGATACGGGCAACCAGGTGTTGTTGTTCCTGGGGCTGAAGCGGGCGGCGCGCGTGGAGGACGACTCGCACCCGTACGGCTATGGAGGCGAGCGCTTCATCTTCGGCATCCTGTCCGCGTCCGGCATCTTCTTCGTGGGCTGCGGCGTGACGGTCTACCACGGCATCCAGTCGCTCCTGCACCCGCACGTGGCGGAGACGGGGCCGGTGACGTTCGGGGTGCTGGGGCTGTCGTTCCTCATCGAGGGCGGCGTGTTGCTGTTCGCGGTGCGCGGGCTCCTCAAGCAGGCCGCGGGCGAGCCCTTCTTCCGCTTCGTGCGGACGAAGGCCGACCCGGCGTCGGTGGCCATCCTGCTGGAGGACGGCGCGGCGGTGCTGGGCCTGGTGCTGGCGACGGCGGGCATCGCGCTGGCGCACGTGACGGGCAACCCGCTGTGGGACGCGCTGGCGTCGCTCACGGTGGGCGTGCTGCTGGGGCTCATCGCCATCTACCTGATGGTGGCGAACCGGGAGCTGCTGCTCGGCCGGTCGGTGCCCGCGGACGTGGAGCAGCGCTTCGAGGACCTGCTGCGCGCGCGCGTCAGCCTGGCGGACCTGCACGACGTGAAGACGCGGCAGCTCACGCCGGAGTCCTACCAGTTCAAGGCGGAGCTGCGCTTCAGCGAGTCCTTCGTGGCGGCCCGGCTGGCGGAGGCCCTGCCCGCGCAGGGGCTGCCCCCGGTGGGCGCGGAGCGCGAGCGCGCGTTGACGGACGCGGCCCGGCACCTCATCCGCACCCTGAGCGAGGAGATCGACGCCATCGAGGCGGAGGTCCGCCGCGCCATCCCGCAGGCGAAGCACATCGACCTGGAGCTGGAGCACCTGACCGCCGCCGCCGCCGAGGCCGCGGAGCTCCGCGCCCGGACCGGGTGAGTGAGCGAGCACGAGCCTTGTCTATAGGCATCCTCAAAGAAGAACTCACGCCCCTGTAGTGGCGGAAGCGTATTTCGTAAACAGGCGAGGGGCGCTTGGTGCGAGCAGGACGCTACATAGCCAAACTATTTTTTGGCGGGAGCCACGGGGAGCGGACCTCCTCGCAGATACTTGCCGTAGTCGCGTCGAGAGAGGACAGTGAAGCCTTTGAGCCGTGTGCGGTGGAACTTGCGCTGTGCCATCATGGCCCCATGCGAGATGTTGTAGTTCCCGGTCAACTGCTTAAGCACTTTGGCCCCGCGGAACAGGCACAGCATCAAGAGCCAATAAATGCGTTGGTCGGCACGTGGCAAGCCGGTGTTTACCGGCAAGTAAAGAGCGCGGTCGAGGTTGACGAAGACCAAGCCGTCCTTCGGAATATAGTCAGAATCTAAAAATTCGAAGTCTAAGTCGACGAAGTCATCCGAAGAGCTTGATGACAGCCACTTGATGCCCAATGAACGAATTTGACTGTCGTCGATGAGGATGCCCTCGGGGCCCGCAAGGCTATCAAGCATGGGCTTGAGTATGTTGTCTAAGTCGGCGCTTGCATCAGACTCGTGGCGCTTTTCCTTGTCGAGAAAGCAGGTGATTTCGAGCCTGACATCTCCGCTCAAAAGGTATTTGTATTGTGCCGTCTGGGCACGGATTGCGGATTGGAAGATTTTCAGCTTCTCCTTCGAGGACTGCACAGAGGCAACAGGGGATTTCACATTGAACTGTAGCCGTCCGAATATGGGAGGCTCGTCATACTGGCTGACACTTAGAATCCGGTTGAACTCCTTCTCATCCTCTTCTTCCTGCCTAGACATTCTGAGCCTCCACAAATCCCGACACAATTGGGGTAGGTAAACTTCCAGGTATGTTCGCATGAGCTGCTTGCCTGCTTTGGGGGTATTTTGAGTCCCGGATGCGAGACCAAGCGAGGAAGCTCATCGGGTACATCCACGAAGCGGACAAGGACACGGGCTTCATCACGCCCGTGGAGGACTCGATGGGGCGCCAGGGTTCGTCATCGCGGCGGGTGTGGGTGAAGCGCGGGCTCGCGGCGCTGCTGGCGTTGCCCCTCTCCGGCTGCGTGCTCTTCGCGCGGCCCATCCGGCCGGCACGCGCCTCCGACGCGGAGATGGCCCGCTTCCAGTTCCCGTTGGAGCTGCCCGCGGAGGGGCGCACGCAGACGCCCGCCCTGGTGGCGGTGGCGACGCAGCTGGCGATGGATGACTTCCGGCCGCTGGATGTGAAGCCGCACAAGGGCGCGACCGCGGACGAGCTGTGCCTCTACCGGCGGGACTCCTTCGACGTGTGGACGGCGCCGGGGCCGGAGGGCGTGATGTTCGTGCGCTTCGTGCCCCGGCAGGACGCCTGCAACTCCGAAGGGCCCGTGACGGACGCGAGCGCTACGTACGCCATCGACACGCGCCAGTGGCGCATCCTGTCCATCCAGCGCTAAGCCGCCGTCGCACCCGAGGGCGGCGCCTCTTCCGGCGCCGCGCGCGTCAGGCCCAGCACCTTCTCCCGCTGCGGCCAGGGCCACGCGCCCGTGACCATGGCCAGCTTGCCCGCGAGCACCGAGCACACCGCGACCTGGAACGTGCAGATGTACGAGATGATGCCCATGTCTCCGAACACCTGGTTCAGGTAGGACGCCACCACGCCCACGATGAGCAGGCACGCGGTCCGGTGCTCCGCCGCGTACGCTCGATGGTACGCGCGCGCCGCCAGGTACACCGTCACCACCAGGTACATCCACACGCCCGTGAACCCGAACCACCCGCCAAAGGCCAGGAGGCCCAACAGCGAGTTGTGCGGGTGGAAGCGGTACGTGGGGAACACGAACGCGATGTTGGGCAGCGGGTAGGGCTCCAGGAACTCGTGCCCGTAGCCCGTGCCGAACACGGGGTTCGTGTTCCAGGTGGCGATGAGGTTGAGGTTCTCGATGTCGCGGTAGTCCAGCTCTCCTTCGGCGTGCTGCCCCTCGATGATGGAGCGGAAGGTCGCCACCGGCTTGAACACGCTGCTGTTGGAGCTCCACCCCACCAGGAAGTACACGACCAGCAGCGGCGAGCACGCGATGAGCCCGCGCGTGATGAACTTCTTCAGCGGCGTCCACGGGTTGAAGAAGTACGCCGCGGCCAGGCCGCCCACGAGGCTCACGTACGCGAGCCGGCGGTCGTTGAAGAACATCCCGATGAACACCAGGATGATGATGAGGATGCCTCGGATGGCGTGGCCGGACTTGGGCCGCTCCAGCCAGCGCATGATGCACACGCTGATGGCGAAGATGAACGTCATCGAGTCCGAGTGGCAGGTCGTGTACTCCACCTCCAGGTGCTGCGACGGCACGATGACGAGCGCGAAGTAGGTGCTCACCGCGGACTTGGTCAGCGCCGCCGCGACGATGGTCTTCGCCACCAGGGGCCAGTCCTCCGGCCCGCGCAGGCTGTAGTGGTACATCATCGCAATCAGCGGGAGCACCGCCGCCTGGTGCCACTGCCAGAGCGAGTTCTTGATGTCCCCGCCCCGCGCGATGCCCCACACCTCCATCCACATGATGGAGAAGAACGAAATCGCCAGCACCACCGCCAGCGGACGGGGGATGGGCACCACCGGCGGATCAATCTTGGACTTCGTGGCCCGCCGGTAGATGCCAATGCCAATGGAGCCGATGATGAGCCCGTCGATGAGCGGGAAGCGCAGGGCGCCAATGCCCACCAGCTCATGCATCTGCGTGAAGAGCAGCTTGCCCAGCGGGAAGAGCGGCGACGGCCAGAACATCGACTGGGGGCGCTCGGGTGTGTAGTCCACCGCGAGCACCAGGTAGAGCACCGTGATGGCCAGGTAGCGCAGCGGCACCTTGAGGATGACCCACCCCACGGTGAGCGCCAGCACGGGCGCCAGGGTGACGATGGGGTCCCCGTTACCCACGGCAGCCGCACCCAGGGTGACGGCGCCCAGGCCCACGACCATGACGATGTACTGGAGCCAGGCGGCGGGCGAGGGTTTGAAGGCCATTCGAGCGGGGGGGAGGCTATATCCCGGGCCCGGGTTGGGATAGATGCGGAAGGCGTATGGCTGGCACCCGACCCCGCGTCCTCCTGATTGCTGAGCTGTGCAACCCAGACTGGGTGAGCGTCCCCCTGGAAGGCTGGTCCCTGGCCAGGGCGCTCGCCGAGGTGGCGGACGTGCACCTGGTCACCCAGGTCCGAAACCGCGAGAACATCCTCAAGCAGGGGCTGATTGAGGGGCGGGACTTCACGGCCCTGGACTCCACGCCGGTGGAGCGCCCGCTGGAGAAGGTGGGCGAGGTGCTGCGCGGCAAGGCGGGCGTGGGCTGGACGACGGCCACGGCGCTGAGCGTGCTGCCGTACTACTACTTCGAGGAGCTGCTCTGGCGGCGCTTCGGGGACCGCATCCGCGCGAAGGAATTCGACGTGGTGCACCGCTACACGCCCATCAGCCCCACGACGCCCAGCACGTTGGCGGCGCGGTGCGCGGAGGCGGGGGTGCCCTTCATCATGGGCCCCATGAACGGCGGCCTGCCGTGGCCCAAGGGCTTCGGGGACGCGCGCGTGCGTGAGCGCGAGTGGCTGAGCTACATCCGGGACGTCTACAAGCTGATGCCCTTCTACAAGTCGACGCGGAAGCACGCGGCGGCGCTGATGATGGGCTCGCGGGCGACGCGGGCGCAGCTGTCGCGGGAGTACCAGGACAAGGTGGTCTACATCCCGGAGAACGCCATCGACGTGCGGCGCTTCGGTTCGTCGAAGGCGGAGCCGCCGAAGCCGGGTGAGCCGCTGCGGGTGGCGTTCGTGGGGCGCTTCGTGCCGTACAAGGGCATGGCGATGCTCATCGACGCGGCGGCGCCGCTGGTGCGCGAGGGCAAGGTGCAGGTGGAGCTCATCGGCGACGGCGCGGAGATGCAGAACCTGCGCGCGCAGGTGGCGAGGAGCGGCCTGGAGAGCGGCGTGACGTTCGCGGGCTGGGTGAAGCACCAGGAGCTGCAGGGCCGCCTGTCGAAGAACCACCTCTTCGGCTTCCCGAGCGTGCGCGAGTTCGGCGGCGCGGTGGTGGCGGAGGCGATGGCGCTGGGGCTGGTGCCCATCGTGATGGACTACGGCGGTCCGGGAGAGATTGTCAGTCCGTCCACGGGCTTCGCCATCCCCATGGGCACGCCGCAGGAGATCGTCGAGCGCGTGCGCGGAGTCCTGGAGAAGCTGGTCGCGGATCCGTCCGTGATTGGCCCCATGGGCGAGCGCGCGCGGGCGCGCATCTTCAAGCACTTCACCTGGAAGGCGAAGGCGGAGCAGGTGCTGGAGGTGTATCGCTGGGTGTCCGGCGAGCGCGGCCAGCCGGACTTCGGAATGCCGCTGGCGGACTGAAGGCCGGGGGATGAGCTCCTCCCTGCTTCGCCGCGCCGTCCGTGGCTTCGCGGTCTACGACCTGTGCGTCACGCTTCCGTTCGCCACGCCGTGGACGGCGGGCGCGATGGTGGGCGTCATGGGCTGGGCGCACGAGGGCCTGGCGCTGGGCGGTGAGGCCGTGCCGGCCTTCATGCCCATGCACGTGTTCTTCGTCGCCCTCTTCGGGGTGCTCGCCGTCATGTGGGCGCTGGTCCGAGTCCTCCAGCCCACCGTCCTGAATGGCGCCATCGACACGGTGGGCCGGGGCCTCGTCTCCGCGTGGATGGTGCTGGCGCTCATGCAGGGGGCATCTCAGGTGCTTGGCGTGTTCCTCGTGATGGAGGCCGCGGGCATGTTCGTGCAGGGCGCGCTCCTGCTCGGTGCGAGGCGGAGCGTGGCCCCCGCGACGGGCGCCTGAGCGGAGGCCCTTGCCTCTGCACCAAGGTGCAGGGGTTACGGTCCTTCGCATGAACCCTGAACCGTCCCTGCTTCGCCGTGTCGTCTTCGCCAGCGCGCTCTACGACTTCTTCGTCACCGTCCCCTTCGCCACGCCGTGGACCGCGGACGCGGTGCTCGCGGGCATCCGCACCGTGCATCACGCCCTGGGCCTGGGCGGCGAGCCGCTCCCCGCGTTCACGTCCACGCACCTGTTCTTCGTGGCCCTGTTCGGCACCATCGTGACGCTGTGGTCCGTCGTGCGGCTCGTCCATCCCACCGCGTTCAACGGCGCCGTGGACACCGCGGGCCGGGCGCTGTTCTCCACCTGGATGGCGTGGTCGCTCACCCAGGGCGCGACGCGGGTGCTCGTCGTGTTCCTCGTGCTGGAGCTGGCGTGGATGTTCGCCCAGGGCGGTGTCATCCTCGGCGCCAGGAGGTGGCGTGGTGGCATCCCCGCGACGGCCCGTTGAAGCAGTCCCCTTGCGCATCGGCGCGCTCGCCCGTGAATCCGGAGTGAAGCTGTCCACGCTGCGCTTCTACGAGCGCCGCAAGCTGCTGCTGCCCATGGACCGCAGCGAGAGCGGCCAGCGCCTCTACGGCCCGGACGCCGCCATCCGCGTGCGCTTCATCCGCCGCTCGCAGGAGCTGGGCTTCACGCTGAAGGAGGTGTCCGCCGTGCTCGCCCTCACCGACCGGCGCGGCACCCCCACCCGCGACGTGGCCCGCTTCGCCGAAGCGAAGGTCCAGGCCATCGACGCGCGCATCGACGACCTGCGCCGCATGCGTCGCGCCATCACGACACTGATGGCCGAGGGCTTCTGCCCTCCGGACACCGTGTGCCCCATCCAGGCGTCGCTCGGCGCACCCGCGCATCCAGCGAAGCGCCAGGCCCGGCGGCCGGCGCTCAAGACGCGGACCGGCTGAGCGCGCCCCAAGCCCGGAGTCCACGGTACGCAGGGGAGACCCCTGCGCCCGGACCCACCGAGCGGACGCGCGCTACCGCCGCTCCGCCTCACGCGTGGTGCGCACCCACTCGCCGCGCTTCTCCGCGCCGGGGCCGCGCACCATCAGCCACACCTTCCACACCACGTAGAGGGGCGCCCACGCCAGGTCCAGCAGGCCGCGAGCCCCCACGCCGGACACCCACCAGCCGCGCAGCACGTACAGCGCCAGCGACATCAGCCCGAACGACGCCAGCGCGGACGCCGCCACCGCCGTGCCGCCGGACAGCCACACCACGCCGGCCGCCAGCACCGAGCCCGCCACCGTCGCCAGCACCAGCTGGCTCAGGGGCGGCACCAGCACGTCCATGGACAGGTCCAGCAGGAGCCCGCTCTTCTGCTTCAGCGCGTCGCTCAAGAGCGGCCACCCGTGCAGCTTGCGCATCTGCGCGCGTCCGCCCTCCCAGCGCTGGCGCTGCGAGCGGCTCTGCTTCTCCGCCGTGACCATCTCGCCCAGCACCTCCGCCTCCCAGGCGTAGTGCACGCGGTGCCCCGCGCGCGCCAGGCGGATGCCGTACTCCAGGTCCTCCACCACGCTGAACGCGTCATGCGGCACCTGCTTCAGCACCGCGTGCGTGAAGCACATGCCGTTGCCGCGCAGGCCGCAGGACACGCCCATCCGCTCGCGCCCCATGGAGCGCACGCGGTGGAACATCCCCAGCGCGATGGTCATCAGCCGCGTGCGCCACGACGCCGTGGGGTTCATCACGCCGTAGTGCGCCTGCACGCCGTGCGCCCCGTCCTCCAGCCGGCGGGCGAAGGCGTGCAGCAGGTTCGCCGACACCACCGTGTCCGCGTCCACCACCACCACCGCGTCCGCGAAGCCGTCACGCTGGCTGTGCTCGAAGGCGTGCGCCAGCGCGTAGCCCTTGCCGCGCTTCTCCGCGTCCTGGCGCTCCAGCACCGTGGCGCCCGCTTCCCGCGCCTTCTGGGCCGTCGCGTCCGAGCAGTTGTCCGCCACCACGATGATGCGCCGCAGGTGCGCCGGGTAGTCCACCGCGGACAGGTTCGCCACCGTCCGGGCAATGCCCAGCTCCTCGTTGTGCGAGGGGATGATGACGTCGAACTTCCGCACCGCCGGCGACGGCGGCACCGGCGCCGCCTTGCGCCCCGACAACAGCGTCAGGAGCAGCAGGTAGCCACAGCCCACCACCACCGGCAGCAGTCCCACGCACAGCGCCACGTCCACCCAGGTCCAGACCGTCACGACAGTGTCACCCCCGCGCCCGCGCCATCTTCAAGGACGGCCGAGCGCACGAACCTTCAGCGCCGTTCCAGCTCCGCCAGCACCGGCAACTTGAGCAGCCGCTCCACCTGCCACTTCTCCAGGACCCGGCGGCGCAGGATGTCCAGCGCCACCGCCGCGAACACCGCCAGCGCCACCCCGCCCACCACGCCCGCGATGGCGATGAGCTTCGGGTTCGGCTTGGACGGCTTCTCCGGGAAGAGCGCCGGCAGCAGCACGCTGTAGCGGTGCTTCATGGAGACCTTCGAAATCTCCAGCTCCGTCTGCGCCTGGTCCAACCGGCGCAGCTTCTCCTGGTGCCGCATCACCACCATGCGCATCCGGTCCGTGGCCACCGCCACCTCCGGATCATCCGGCGTGCCCAGCATCGCGCCCGCCATGGGCGCGCCAAAGCCCGCCGCCAGGCTCGTGCCCTCGGTCGTGGAATCCACGTCCGTGCCGCCCATGCGCAGGTACTCCTGGATGAGCGACTGCTCCTCGGAGCGCAGGGACGTCAGCTGCGGCGAGTCCGCCTGCATCGTCGCCACGCGCTGCTCCAAATCGACAATCACCGGGTGCTGCGGGGAGAAGACGACGCGCTGCTCGGCCAACTGCGCGCGCAGCTCCGTGAGGCGGCGGCCGCGGAACTCCTCCACGTCGCGGATGGCGCGGCGCTTGGCCTGCACCAGGAACTTCAGCTGCGCGAGCGCGTGGTCCGTCGCCAGCAGCGCCTGCCGCGCGCTGGCCTGCTTGGGGTCCGCTTCCTTCTTCTTCCGGCGCGCGTCCGCGGCCCGCACCGCGCGCTCCAGGTCCGCGATGGCCTGCTTGATGTTCGCGGCCTCGTTGGCCACCTGGCCCTGGAGGATGTTCACGGACTCGGAGATGGCGCCCATCTCCGACTCGTGGCGCATGTCCAGGAAGTTCTGCGCCGCGGCCTCCACGATGTTGAAGGCCATCTGCGGGTCGCTCCAGTCCACCCCGATGGTGACCGTGCCGCTGCCGCCCTCCGCCATCACGATGAGGCTGGTCTCCAGCATCGCGATGAGCGCCTCCTCCTTCTCCTCGTCCGTCAGGGGAGGCGGCGCCTTCTTCAGGTACTGCTCCTTCATGCGGCTCAAGGGCGAGCGCATGTGGTCCCAGTACTCGATGAGCTTCGCGTTCTTCACCACGGACTTGAGGTTGCCGCGGCTGAGCACCATCTCCCACGCGGCGCGCGTGGGTTGATCCGCCTCCACCGGGATGGAGCGGCCCGGGTTCACCAGCGAGGAGATGATGAGGTTGCGGTACGTCAGCATCCGCGTCTCGACGTGGTACTTGCGCGGCATCAGCTTCGCCGCCGCCGAACCCAGCCCCGCCATCACCGCGACGATGCACAGCCCCAGGAACCAGTGCCGGAAGATGGCCCTGCGCACGAAGCCCAGCCCGTCGAACAGGAAGCCCCAGTCGATGAGGTCCGCCGTACGTCCCCGAGCGCGAAGAGACGAACGCGCCGGCCTCTTCCGCGTAGGCCTTGTCCTCCGGCAGGTTGCGCGCGGACACCATCAGCACCGGCACGTGCGCGATGGCGGGCGTGCGGCGGATGTGCTCGCAGACGTCGTAGCCGGACACGTCCGGCAACGTCAGGTCCAGGCACACGAGGTCCGGCTTGAGCTCGCCGCTCGCAAGGTACTCCATGGCGGCCTTGCCGTTGGGCTGCTCCACCACGTTCTTCACGCCCATCTGCTGGAGCATGTCACGCAGCATGACGCGGAACATCGGAGAGTCCTCCACGAGGAGGACGGTGAGCTGTTGGAGCTCCATCACGTCTGACGCCTTTCCTTCCCTCACCCGAACCCGTACCTGGGCACGAGGACGAGCACGCCATATGCGTACGCCATGTTGAAGAGGGCCACCCACAGGATGGCCTTCTTCATCCCCCGCCACGGATGCGCATCGCGCGCGGCCGCACCGGGCAGCGCGATGGTGGCAATGAGGACGGACAGGAGGATGAGCTTCGCCATGGCGGGAGGCTCAGAGGATACCCGTTTTCTGGACCGTCAGTCCCAGCGTCGCGGACCACACCGTGCGGGCCGCCTCCACGTCGGGCGAGCGAGTCCAGGCCGCGCGGGTGTCCACCTCCAGGGTCATCCACCGGTTCACCGTCCAACCCGCGCCCACACCG
>NZ_RAWC01000275.1:0-10293 GCF_003611685.1 Corallococcus sp. CA049B
GTCCAGGGGCGGGGCAGGCGGGGCGCGGTCGTGGCCGACGAAAGTCACCGGCTCCGGCGAAGGCGGCGGGACGGGAGGGATCCAGGCCGGTGCGGCGGGACCGGGCGCGACCTGGCCCGTGAAGGTCCCGGAGGCCCGGGTCTCCTCGGGGGCCGCGGAGAGGTCATCGTCCTGGCCGACGAAGGTCGAGGGCTCGCTGGAGTTGAGCGCGGCGGCGGGCGCGCTCACGACGCGCACCGGAGGGGCCACGAGCGGACGGACCGGCGTGATGGGCCGGAGGTCGAGGACCGTCCGCTCCTCGGGCTCCTCCATCATCGGCGGAGGCAGCGCGGGCGAGGCTTCCTGCGGAGGCGGCGCCTTTTCCAGCGGCGGAGCTTCCCGGGTCGCCGGAATCGCCATCAGCGTGCGCTCCTCGGGCTCGTCCGGCTCCGGAAGGGGCGGCACGGAAAGCGGCGCGGCGGGCACGGGCGAGTCCACCGTGGAGATCGCCATCAGCGTGCGCTCCTCGGGCTCGTCCGGCTCCGGAAGGGGCGGCACGGAAAGCGGCGCGGCGGGCACGAGCGGGTCCACCGTGGAGATCGCCATCAGCGTGCGCTCCTCGGGCTCGCCCAGCTCCGGGAAGGGCAGCATGGGCGGCGGCGCGGCGGGCACGAGCGGGTCCACCGTGGAGATCGCCATCAGCGTGCGCTCCTCGGGCTCGTCCAGCTCCGGGAAGGGCAGCATGGGCGGCGGCGCGGCGGGCACGAGCGGGTCCACCGTGGAGATCGCCATCAGCGTGCGCTCCTCGGGTTCATCCGGCACCACGGGTGCCAGGCCCACGGGAGGCGATACGGCGGAAGGCCGTGCTGGAGGCGGCGGAGCCGTGAGCCCCGGCGGCGTCATCAACGGCAGGCCCGTTGAGGAAGCAGGGGCACCCCGGGCCACCGGAGCAGCGGACGCGCGCGCGGCGCCAAGCCCCAGCGAGGGACGGTTCAGCGCGGGCGCACCGACACCGGGAAGGTTCGCGACGGCGCTCTGCTTCGCGGGACCTGGAGCCGCGACCTTCTCCGGAGCAGCAGTCGCCGCGTGGGCAGCCCCCGTCGAAGCAGGGGTTCCGGCCGCGGGAAGCTCGAGTGCGGTGACGTGCGCGGGCTCCGAGGCAGTCTCCGGCGCGGACGACCGGCCCGGCCCCGAGGCACCCACGGCTGACAGTCCCGGCCCGGAGGCCCGGACGGAGGCGGAAGCTCCCGAAGCCCGGTTCGCCGCCGAGGCGCTCGGCACCGGGGGGCCAGCAGGAGCCTTGGCCGGAGCGCCCACGCCCGGAGCAGCGGAACCCAACACCGGGGGGCCCGAGGGAGTTCTGGCCGGCGCTCCCGGCCCTGAAGTCCCCAACACAGGAGGCGCGGCGGGAACCTTGCCCGAAGCAGCCGACGCGGAGGCCCCCAGCGCAGGCGGCCCCGAGGGGGGCCTGGGCGGAGTCGCCGCAGCCGACGCGGAGGCACCCAGCACAGGAGGCCGCACCGGAGAAGCTGCTGCTGGCGCGGAAGCCCCCAGCACAGGAGGCCCCGGCGGAGGCCGGACCGGAGCAGCCGCGACCGGCGCGGAGACATTGACCGCCGGCAGATCCGGAGCGGAGGGCCGCTTCGGCGTGGCGGCCGGCATCGGCATCGCCGGGGTCGCCCCACCCTTCGCGGCGGGCACGGCCAGTCCCGGGCGCGGCGGCGATGCCGGCCGGGCCATGGCCGGCATCGACTGCTGGTAGCTCGTGGGCGCCGCTTCGATCTCCGCGAGCGAAGCCTGCTCCAGGCCCTGCGGCGACACCTTCGCATTGGGCGGCGCGAGCGCCCGCCGGATGGGCCGGGTGACGTCGTCGTCATCCTCCGGCGGCATCCACACGAAGGTGAACTCCACCGGCCCCACGGTGATGCGGTCGCCGTCGCGCAGCTGCTTCTCGCCGCCCAGCGGCTGGCCGTTCAGCTGCGTGCCGTTCGCGCTGCCGACGTCCTCCGCGAAGTAGCGCCCATCCCTCGCCGTGATGCGGGCATGACGCCGGGAGACCCCGTGGTCATGCAGGACCAGGTCGTTCTCCGAGGTCCGGCCGATCTTCACTTCGGCCTGCTCGAAGGCGAGCTCCCGTCCGACCTGGAGCCCCTGGGTGATGGTGAGCAGGATGGGCAGAGGACTAGCCCCCGACGTTGCCGAACATGAACTGGAACACGATGGGCCCGAAGAGCACCATGAACACCGTCGGGAAGATGCAGGCGATGAGCGGGAAGAGCATCTTCACCGGCGCCTCACCCGCGAGCTTCTCCGCGCGCTGCGTGCGGTCGATGCGCATCTGCGTGGACTGGATGCGCAGCACCTTGCCCAGGCTCGTCCCCATCTTGTCCGCCTGGATCAGCGCCGTGACGAACGTCGTCAGCGACGGCAGGTCCACGCGCACGATCATGCTCTTGAGCCCCTCTTCACGCGTCTTGCCCATCTTGAGCTGCTTGAGCACCAGCTGCAGCTCTTCACGCAGCGGCCCCTGGCGGCCCTTCTCCACCACCTTCGCCAGCGCGCCCGTGAAGTCCATGCCCGCTTCCACCGACAGCGTCAGCAGGTCCAGGTTGTACGGAAGCGCGCGGCTGATGGCCAGGTGACGGCGCTTCACCTGGTCGTTCAACCAGATGAGCGGATAGAACAGGCCCAGCAGCATCACCACCAGCGACCAGGCCAGGTTCGCCCCGATGCCGTTGGCGACGAACAGGCCCACCAGCAGGCCCAGGAAGGCGCTCACCTCCTGCAGCGCCATGATGTCCTCGGGCTTGTACTGGGACGGCTCGCCCGCCTTGATCAACTTGCGGCGCGTCTTGGACTCGTAGCCCGGCCACATGAAGCGCCGGTTCATCGAGCCCAGCTTGCGGATGGCGACGGAGCCCGCGCCCTTCATGCCGCCCGCGGACTCGTCCCGGACTTCCGTGAGGAAGCGCTCCAGGAGGTTGGAGTACAGGCCGATGCCCAGGAACGCCACCGCGCCCGCGGTCAGCAGTGCCGAGCCGCCCATCAGCAGAAATGTCAGGACTTCCTGCACGGTGCGCCTCGTTTCAGATGTCGATGTTGACGATGCGCCGGATGATGAGGATGCCCATGATCTCCATGATGGCGATGATGGTCACCAGGATGTAGCCGAAGATGTGGTTCATCATCGGCTCCATCAGGTCCGGACGCATGTAGTTGAGCACCATGCCCAGCACCGCCGGCATGGCCGCGACGATCCACCCTTGAAGCTTGCCCTGGGACGTCAGCGCGTCGATCTTGCCTTCCAGGCGGAAGCGCTCGCGGATCACCGTGGAGATGGTCTCGAACATCTCCGCCATGTTGCCGCCCAGCTGGCGCGCGATGTTGGTGGACACCACCACCAGCTCCAGGTCGTCGCTGCCCACGCGCTTGCCCATGTTGACGAGCGCCTCTTCCAGGGGCACGCCCAGCTTCACTTCCTTCACGAAGAGGCCGAACTCCTGGGACAGGGGCGGCAGCGCTTCGCGCGCCACGTGCTCGATGGCCTGCGGGAACGTGAGGCCCGCCTTGAACGCGTTGGCCATGGCCTGCAGCGCGTCCACCAGCTGCACGTTGAACTTCTTGATGCGGCGCTTGCGGTAGTGCTTCACGAGCAGCATCGGCAGGAAGAAGCCGAAGATGGTCGCGAGCACCGCCAGGATGGGGTTGAAGACGATGTAGCTGAGGATGCCCAGAAGGCACATGCAGGCGATGTTGAGGATCAACATCTGCCGCGCGTCGATGAAGAGGAACATGTCGCTCAAGTCGTTCATCGACTTGGCGACGTACCGCTCCTGGTACTGCTCATACGCCTTCGACAGGACGCTGAAGATCACCAGGCTGAAGAAGAACACCGAGCCGGTGACGAGAAGGAGGACGATACCTGCGAGCATGGGCGCGAATCCCCGGGGGATGAGGGAGGGGTCGGCAGGGCCGCTTCAGCCTTGAAGCAAAGCGGCCCCGCGCGCGGGACTACGGAGCTCCGGCCGAGGCCTTCTCGCCGCCGCCACTGCCCTTGATGATCTGGATGATCTCGCGGCGCTTCTGCTCGAGCACGCGGGTGCGCTCACCGGAGAGCAGCGTGCTGATGGTCGCGCGGCCACGCTCTTCGATGAGGTCCACGTCGTCCTCGTTGCGCAGCGACAGGGTCAGCTGCCCCAGCTCCGCCGCCAGCACCAGGATCTCCGCCTCTTCCGGCAGCACCATCAGCGAGACGTTGGAGTACTCGCGCTGGTTCTCCGGGATGAGGTTGATGTTCGTGGTACCGGTGATCTTGCCCGTGGCGACCACGATGATGTTCTGCAGCAGCGTCACCGCGACGCTCTCGTCCGTCTGCGGATCGCGGAACGTGCCGATGATGTCCACGTGGTCGTTCGGACGGATCCACCCGCCCACGGACGTGGTCTGCTTCGCCTCGATGGTGATGGCGCGCGCCTTCTTCTGCACCTTGGTGGACAGGCGCTCGGCGGCCTTCGTCGTCTCGAACTGGCTCCAGAGGATGGGGTCGCCGGCCTGCAGCGCCACCAGCACCTTCTGGTTCACGATGTAGTTGGCGGAGTCCGGCTTCACCACCGACGAGGTGACGAACTGCTCCGGCACGGAGCGCTGGGAGATCATCTCGTACGTGATGACCGAGCCCTCGGGCATGTCCTGGCCCGCCACCACCACGGGCACCAGGTTCCACCCGCGGCGCACATCCGATTCCTTCTTCTTGATGGCCGAGTAGGCCACGATGCCCGCGAGCAAACCGAGCACCAGTGCGACGACGAGTGGGGTCTTACCCTTCAACATGGTTCAAAGTCCTCCAGAACGGTGGGGCGCCGTCGTGGCGGCAGGACTGCTTTGGACGAGGGGGCAATGCCAGGGCGCGAACAGCGCAAGATGTTAGCCATGCCCCAGAGCAGGTGTCAAAACCACCTCTCGCGACAAAGCGGAATCCCGGGACCTCAGGAGCTCACGGAGCCTGCCCGCCCAGGGGGGAGGACGGCTCGACGCAGCGTGCTGATCCGCGGCCTGCCGTCCCTCAGGGGAACGGCAGGTTCAGCACGAAGTAGAACGAGTCGTAATAGATCTGGTACGCCTCGAGGAACAGGTCGATGACGTTGGTCTGCCGGTCGTCCGTCCAGCGGATCCGCACCGTGGCGCCAATGACGAGCCCGACGATCAACACCCAGTTGATCATCGAGTACTCCACCATGGCCTGGCCACGGCGGGCCCGGCGCGGGGAGCGCGGCGGTGACTTGCGGGGGCTGTTCACGGGGGGAGCGTGCACGTCCGACGTCATGTCCCCATTATCCAGGACCCGGGCCCCGGACGCATCGGTCATGTGGACTGCCGCCCTTCCCTACTGCGCGGGCTGGGAAGGGGCGGCCCTGGCCGGAGCGGACGCCGGAGCCGTGGAGGGCGAGGCCTGACGCAGGCGGCGCTGGGCCAGCTGCGCCGCGCTGGAGCCGGGGGCCTCGGAGATGATCTGCCCGCAGACGGCGGCGGCCTCCTGGGTCCGGCCCTGGACGGACTCCGACTCGCAGAGCCGTGAGAGCAGGGCCAGCCGCTCGCCGCCGCTGGCTCCGGCCGCCAGCGCGGCGCGCAGCAACTGTGCCTCCCGGGCACGGTCGCCCTGGTTCGCGGCGGCCTGGGCCTGGGCGGACAGGTCGCGCGCCGTCATCGCCTCCTTGGACGCGGACTTCTCCATGGGAGCAGGCTTCGCGGCCTCGGCGCGAGCGGACTCCTGCTTGGGCATGGCGGTCGAAGGCGCCGGGGGCGTGGACGGCGGCCGCGCACCACCGATGGAGCCGATGGAGCCCACGGCGGTGGGGGCCATGGGCTCGGCCTGGACCACGGGCGCGGAGGCCACTGCGGGAGGGGGCGGAGGCGCGCCCGCGGCGACGCTCTGGTCGTCATCCATGCCGAGCCCACGGCCATAGGCCGCCTCACCCAGCCGCAGGGAGTCACCCGCCGAGCCCATGGCCTTGTCGCCGAGCTTGCCCGGGGAACGCCGCCGCGCGGGTTCATCCTTCGCGGCGTAGCCTTCGTTGGCCGCATCTTCCTTCGGAGGCGACACCGGCATGACCGCCCCGGCCGGCGCCTGCTCGAGCGCGGCGAACGCGTCGTCCGCGTCCCGGACGGCCTTGGACACCTTCTTCTTGGGAGCCTCGGCGTCCGCGCGGCGCTCCAGCAGCGCGCCACCGCTGCCCGCGTTCATCCAGTCGGACGGACGGGCCGCGGCGTTGCCCTTGCGCTGCACCTTGGCCTCCACCTGGTTCTTGCTGAACTCCATCTCGCGCGGCGCGGCCGCCAGCGCGTCGGAGGCCCCCTCGGGCACGTCCACTTCTTCGAGGGTCGCGCTCGAGGGCGCGGGGGCCATCGCGGTCGGGGCGCTCTTCTCCCGAGTCCGCGACTCCTGCTTCGCCGCCTCCATCGCCTGGCTGGGCGCGGCCCGCTGCGACAGGTTCGGCGACAGGTCGAGGTTCTCGCTCACCGTCAACGTCAGGAGGCCGAAGGTGCCCACCGTGGCCAGGCCCACCGCGGGCAACAACCATCGGCGCCAGCGCGAGGGCTTCGGCTCGGGGCCGGCGGCGGCGCGGCGCGCGGACTGCTGCGCGTACGCGAGCAGCGACTCCAGGCCCGCGTCCGGCGCGGGCTCCGACGACAGCTGCGCCATGGTGGTGCGCACGCCGCGGATGTCCGCCAGCGCCTTCGTGCAGCGCGCGCAGCCCTGGACATGCTGCTCCAGCGCGTGGGCCTCCGACGCGGGCAGCTCGCCATAGGCGAAGTCGAGGAGCCGGTCCTCGTGCGCGTGGGCATTCTGGGCATTCATCCCGCCACCGTCCTTCCATCCTCCGACAGGTCGCCGTCCACGCCCAGCTCACCCAGGCGGCGGCGCAGGCCCTCCAGCGCGTAGCGCATGCGGCTCTTCACCGTGTTCTCGGACACGCCCGTCACCTCGGCGATCTCCTTGAACGGGATGCCGCTGTACTCGCGCAGCACGAACACCTCGCGCTGCTCCTCCGGCAGGGCCGACAGGGCCCGCTCCAAGAGGGGCCGGAGGCGGGCGTTGTGCGCGCCGCGCTCCGGGCTGGCCCCGGAATCCGGCAGCCCCTCGCCCAGCGGACGTCCCTCGTCACCGTCGGCACCCGCCGCGGGGGCTTCCAGGGACGTCGCCTGGCGGTAGCTCTCTTTGCGCGTGCTGTCCACGCAGAGGTTCCTCGCGATGGTGTACAGCCAGGTCGTGAACCGGGCCTTGGGCTCGTATTCCCGGGCGCTGCGGACCACCTTGAGCCAGGTCTCCTGCAGCACGTCCTCCGCCCGCGCCCGGTGCCCCACGAAGCGCAGGATGAAGTTGAACACCGGCGCGCGGTGCTTGCGCACCAACGCATCGAACGCACGCGCGTTTCCCGCCTGGAAGGCGAGCATCAGCTGCTCGTCTGAGGTTTCGGGTGCCAAACTTCCCCCAGTGCCCATGAAGCCACGGGTGCCATCCCCTTCACCGCCCAAGGCCTGTAACGGACAGCCGTGCGCGAAAGGTCTATTCCGGCCGTGGCCGCCGGTAAGTGGCGAGAATGACAGGGACCGCCACCCCTGTCACCAGAAGTGCCTGCGCCAGCAGCACCGCCGGTAACGGGCGCTGCACATGCACGTACAGCGAGCGGCCGAGCCCCACCCCCAACAGGACGCCCGTCAGCGTGCGCACCGCGTTGGAACCCGAAGCGGGCCGGAAGCGTCCCACCGCCCAGTCCACGAGCGCGGGCAGCGTGAGGGCCAGCACCACCGGCACGTCCCACTCCCACCGCAGCGGCGCCTTCAGCGCGAACAGTCCGAGGAAAACGCCAGCGAGCACCGGATACGTGCCCAGGCACCGCGCGCACACGCGCACGCCCGCGAGCACGTACGTGCGGTTGTACTCATCCGGGTGATGATGGCTGAGCCAGAACACCGGCACCTCCTCCGGACGCGGAAACAGCGGCCCCGTCCTGCACGTTGCGCGACTCCCCTTCGGCCAGGAAGCACGCCGCGGCGTGGCCTCCGCCCAGGGGATACAGCGGCGGTGACTCGCGGCGGCAGCGCTCCATCGCATGCGGGCAGCGCGGATGGAACGCGCAGCCGGCCGGCGGCGACAGGGGCGAAGGCGGCTCTCCCGGCAGCAGCAGCCGCGCGCTGGGACGCTCCGGATCCGGCACCGGCACCGCGGACAGCAGCGCCTGCGTGTACGGATGGCGTGGCCCTGCGTACAGCGACCGGGACGGCGCCACCTCCACGATGCGGCCCAGGTACATCACCGCCACGCGCGTGGACACGTACTCAACGATCTTCAGGTCGTGCGCGATGAAGACGTACGTGAGCCCGCGCTGGCGCTGCAGGTCCACCAGCAGGTTGACGATCTGCGCCTGGATGGAGACGTCCAGCGCGCTGATGGGCTCGTCCGCCACCACCAGGTCCGGACGCAACGCGATGGCACGTGCAATGCCGATGCGTTGACGCTGGCCACCGGAGAACTCGTGCGGGTAGCGCTGGCGCGCCTCGCGGGGCAGCCCCATGGCGTCGAGCAGCGCCAGCACCTCGTCCTCGCGCGCCTTGCCCTTCGCGAGGCCGTGGATGGCGAAGGGCTCCGCGAGGATGTCCCCCACCGTCATGCGCGGATTGAGCGACGCGTAGGGGTCCTGGAAGACGAGCTGCATCTGGCGGCGCAGCGGCCGCAATTCGCGCTGCGACAGGCCGGTCAGCTCGCGCCCGGCCACGCGGATGGAGCCCGAGGTCGGGTCGAGGAGGCGCAGCACCGCGCGCCCCAGCGTGCTCTTGCCGCAGCCGCTCTCCCCCACCAGGCCCAGCGTCTCGCCGCGGGCGACTTCGAAGGACACGCCGTCCACCGCGCGCACCGTGCCGCGCGTGCGGCCCAGCAGGCCGCCCTTCACCGGGAAGTGCACCTTCAGGTCGCGCACCTGGACCAGCGGTTCGCTCATGGCGCGGGCACCGGATGATGACAGGCGGCGGACTGGCCTCCGCGCTTCGGCTCCAGCGCGGGCGTGACGCGGGCGCACAGCTCGGAGGCGCGGTCGCAGCGGTCGCGGAACGCGCACCCGGACGGCAGCGCGGTGAGCGACGGCACCATGCCGGGGATGGCCTTCAGGCGCTGACGTCCGCCCTCCACCGCCGCGCCCGCGTCGTGCAGCGACGGGATGGAGCGCAAGAGGCCCGCCGTGTACGGGTGCGCGGGCCGCGCGAACAGCTCGCGCACCGGGGCCTGCTCCACGATGCGGCCCGCGTACATCACCACCACCGCGTCGCAGCTTCCCGCCACCACGCCCAGGTCGTGGGTGATGAGCATCACCGCCATGTTCCGCTCGGCCTGGAGGCGCTTGAGCAGCTCGAGAATCTGGGCCTGGATGGTGACGTCCAGCGCCGTGGTGGGCTCGTCCGCGATGAGCAGCGCCGGGTCGCACGCGAGCGCCATGGCGATCATCACGCGCTGGCGCATGCCGCCGGAGAGCTGGTGCGGATACGCGTCCACGCGCTCGCCGGGCGCCGGGATGCCCACCTGCCGGAGCATCTCCACCGCGCGCTCACGCGCCTGCGCCCGGCTGGCGCCCAGGTGCAGCCGGACGCCTTCGCCAATCTGCTCGCCCACGGTGAACACCGGGTTGAGCGACGTCATGGGCTCCTGGAAGACCATGGCCACGTGCCGGCCGCGCACGCGCCGCATCTCCTTCTCCGGCAGGGCCAGCAAATCATTGCCCCGGAAGCGCACCTCGCCGCCCACCACGCGGCCCGGAGGCTGGGGAACGAGCCGCATCACCGACAGCGCCGTCAGGCTCTTGCCGCAGCCGCTCTCCCCCACCACCCCCAGCGTGCCGCCGGGAGGAACGGCGAAGGACACGCCGTCCACCGCGCGCACCGTGCCGCGCGGGAGCGACAGCTGGGTGACGAGCCCCCGCACGTCCAGGAGCGGGGCCGGCGCGACGCCGGTCACTTCTGGGCCAGCTCCTCCAGGAACTCCGCCTCCTGGATGAGCCCCTTGCGGATGAGCAGGCGGATGAGGCTCGCGACCATGCGCGCGGGCTTCACCTTCTCCGTGTCCAGGCTGGCCTCCTCGCCGCGCGAGATGCGGTCGATGTCGTCCAGCACCGCCAGGTCCTCCTCGGAGAAGTCCGGCGTGGGCGTGAGCGCCACGGACGGCTTCACGCCCTGCGCGGCGCCGCCGAAGAGCACCACCGGCACGCGCGGCTTGCTCGGGTCCTCCGGCTCCGAGGGAGGCGGAGGCGGCGGCGGACGGGCCGCGGC
>NZ_RAWC01000276.1:0-10214 GCF_003611685.1 Corallococcus sp. CA049B
GACTCAGGGGGTGGGAGGCCGGGCCCCATAAGCGCGCTCCAGGAGCGCGTCGCTGGAGAGGCCGGGACTGGCCTTGGCGGCTTCGACGTCCAGGCCTTCACCGTGGCCACGGCCCTGGCCTTCGAAGAGGACCTGGGGTCCGTCGAAGGAGGCGCGCTGGGGGCAGGAGGGGAGCTTCAGGCCGGCGCGCAGCGTGTCGCACGGGAGGGAGCGCGCGTCCTCGTAGGGCGCGGCGGGGGTGCCTTCGGTGCGCAGGTAGCGCACGCGGCCGGACTCGAAGCGCAGGGAGACGAGGTTCCTGCCCAGCAGGGCCTCCACCTCCGAGCGCGTGCGGACTTCGCGCCACGGGGTGGCGCCGCCCTGCGAGAAGGTGAGCCAGGCGTCCCACTTCAGGGGCGGGAGCTGGAGGGCGCGGGGCTCTTCCGGGCGGATGCGCACGGTGCCGCGGAAGGCCTGGCAGTGGGTGGTGTCGCAGAGGGCGCGGCCGGAGTGGCGGGTGTCAGCGTGGCGCTCGTTGTGCGCGGCGACGCGGGCCAGGGCGACGCGGGCTTCGCCCTTGAGGGTGACGTCCTCGGCGGCGACGACGCCTGCGGTGTACTGCACGCGCGTGGTGCGGAAGACGAAGTCGGAGCCGCGCCGGGCCTTGAGGGCGCTGGGCGTGGTGGGCACGCCGGGTGGAGGGCGGTACGGCGGAGGCGTGGACCAGGTGAAGACGCCCGCGTAGTCGCGGCCACCATCGGGGCCGTCCGGGAAGCGCACGCGCCACGGGCTGCCCAGGCAGACGGCGGGGCCCTTCGCGGTGAGCGCGTCCAGGCGCGAGAAGTCCGGCGGCGCGGCGCGCGGAGCGCCGTCATCGAGCGAGAAGCCGGCGCCCGAGCAGCGGGCCTCCACGGTCGCGGAGGGAAGCAGGCCGAGCACCTGCACGCGCGCGGCGTCCAGTCCCGCCTGACGGCGCACTCGGGTGAGGAGCGCGGGGAGCTCATCCACGAAGTGCCGGGGCATCTTGCCGGGCCGTACGATGACGGCGACGAGGTCCGTGTCCACGGCGGCGATCCATCCCAACTGGGGGCGGCTCGCGGCGTCGCGCACGGTGCCCGTCTTGGTGGCGACACCCTTGAGGGCCTTGGACGTGGAGAGGCCGCTGAGCGTGCCTTCATCCACGTTGCCGGTGAGGAGCGCGAGCACGTCCGGCCGCGCCTCCGCGAGCAGCCGGTACGCCTGCGCCATGCCCCACGGAGACAGGCCATGCGCGGAGCGGAGCCCGATGGCCTCCGTCATGTCCGAGGGCAGGCCGGTGAGGCCCACCGCGGACAGCACCGGGCCCCAGACACCAAACGCCTTGGGCGCGAGCCCCGTGGCCTCCCAGTCCAGGAACCAACCGTTGCACGAGCGCAGGAGCGCGAGCCGTGCGTCCACCTCCGGAGGCAGGCCCGCGCCGCACACCCACTCCTGCACGCCCCGGCGCGGCGCGAGCAGTGGCGGCGCAGCTGAGTTCGAGGCAAGAGCCGTCCCCGCCGCGTACAGGAACGGCTTGAGCGCGGAGCCGTAGGGCACCGCGCGGCGCACGTCTCCCTCCGAGAACAGCACCTCTCCCGAGTGCCGGCTCACCACCACCGTGGCCGGCTCGGGCGCGAGCACCGCCACGTCCGCCAGCTCCTCCACCGTCAGGGGCGTGGTCCACCGCGCTCCGTCATGACACTGGCGCAGCCGGCGCGTCAGCGCGGCGGGAAACCCCGTGTGCTCTCCCAGGATGCGCGCGAGTCCCCTCCTCGCTCGCGATGTGTCCACCTCTGGCGCGCTCGCCACCTCCTTCGCCGCGCGCGACAGCGATTGATAGGGGCCGTCACGCCACGCGGGTAGCTCGCCGCTCACCGTCAGCGCGAAGGCTTCGTGGAAGAGCCGGTCCTCGCTGGACGCGGGACAGGCCCACCACAGCAGCTGGTGCGCCAGCTCGTGCCGCAGCGCCGTGCGCGTCCTCGCGTCCAGCACGCCGGGCGTGTTCTGCCGCAACTCCACCACGCCGGGCCGCCCCTGCGCGTTGCGCTCGGGAGGCAGCGACGTGCCCTTCTGGAGCGTCACGGTGGCGGGGGCCCTCGTGGGAAGGCCACCCGCCTGCGCCGCGTACTGCGCCTCCAGGGACGTCCAGGCGGCCTGGGCCTCGCGGCGCAGGTCCGCCTCCGGCGTCACATCCCCCCGCGTGACGAAGCCAGGCGAAGCCGACAAGAGCACGGCGACGGCGACGGCCCACCCCATGGGCTACAGGTCACTCACGGACGTCTTCGAGGGCACCACCTTCAACACGTCCGACGCCGTGCGGCCCCGGATGCGCGCCGAGTACATGTCCTCGATGGTCGCGGGCGGCGCCGCGAACGTGCCCGCGAACTGCGCGCGCAGCACGTAGCCCACCGTGCGGGGGCTGTCGCTCCACCACGCCGGCTCCTCGAAGAAGAACGTCGCGTGGGACGGGTCCAGCTGCCGGCGCTTGAGCGCCTCCGGAGCCAGCGGCAGCGAGTGCGGCGGACCGCGGAAGACCTTGTCCTCCTGGAGCGGAACGAAGCCCGCCGGCACCGCGTCCTCCACCACGTAGTACGCCGAGCGCGCCCGGTTCTCCCCGCGCGCGTCCAGCGTCAGCTCCACGTAGACCTCCTCGCCCTGCGTCACGGAAGCGCCCGCGTCCAGCTTCACCTTCCCGCCCTCGCGCAGCACGTAGTACGCGCGCTCCACGGACATCCCGTTCACGCGCGGCTGCAAGTCCTTGAGCGGCGTCATCGCGGCGGCGCGCAGCGTGGCCACGCCGTCGAAGCCGCCCACGTCCACCGTGCGAGTCCCCGCCGGCAGCGTGGCGACGAGGCCCATGCCGCGCGCCGAGAACTTCACCGGCGCCGAAGCGCCCTTCACCTCCGGCGGCGCCATGCCCTTGAACGCCTTCGCGTCACGCTCCACCAGCCAGAGCGAGTGCAAGAGCGCCGTGCTCCGGTCGAAGGTGGACAGGCCCGGCTCGCTCAGCATCTCCAGGATGCGCTTGCGCGCGCGCGTGACATCCAGCGACCCGAACGACGCCGCGTGCGCGGTGATGGCGGTGAGGCCCACGCGCCGCAGCGGGAAGCGGTAGAACGCCTCGGACGTCTCCGCTTCACCCCGGAGCGCCGCGAGCTTCGCGAAGCCCTCGCCGCTCTGCTTCACCAGCTCCTGGATGCGCCCCTGAAGGCCGGGCTCCTTCATCACGCCCGCCTTCTCCGCGGCCAGCACCGCGAGCGCCAGCGGATACAAATCCCCCGGCTTCGCGGCCTCCACCAGCGCACGCACCCGCGCCGCCTGACGCGGGCCCTGCAAGCGCGCCAGCACGTAGGCGCGCGTCGCGTCGTACTCCGGCGGCAGGTTCTCCTGCGCCTCCAGCCACTTCGCGCTCTCCTGGATGCGCGCGTCGTCGCGGTCCACCAGCCCCGCCTCGGACGCGTACGCCAGGCCGTCCAGCGCGATGAGCGTGAGCGGCAGGCTGGGCTCGCTGTAGCCGCCGAACCACGTGAAGCCGCCGCCCTTCACCGCGAGCCCCAGGATGCGGGCCGTGCCCTGCACGGAGCGGCTGCGCGCCTCCGCCAGCAGCGCCTGCGAGTCCGGGTCCAGCTTGTCCAGCGCGCCCGCCTTCTGGAGCACCTGGTACACCGCCACGTTGGGCACCGTCGTGGAGACGAGCTGCTCCAGGCACCCGTACGGATACGTGAGCAGCTCGCGCACGTTGGTGAGCGCCGCGTCCACCGTGGACGGCTGGAGCACCAGCTCCACGCGCGTCAACGCGGACGCCTCCGGCGCCTCCAGCGACAGCGCGCCGCCGCCCCACGCGCTCACCTGCACCGCGTCCTCCACGGCGGCCGGCGCCACGTCGAAGCGCTTCAGGTCGCGCAGCGGGTCCTTGCCGCCCACCACGTCCACCGCGAGCTCCGCCGGGCCCGTCTTCGCCGCGCGCAGCGTCACCGGCACCACCTGCTCGCCGCCCTCGCCCAGCTCCACCTTGCGCTGGAGCGCCTCCGCCTGGAGCGCGCCGCCCGGCTGCAACCGCACGTCCAGCACCTGGCTGCCCTTGGACTTCGTCCCCGCGGCCAGCCGCACGGACGCGAGCGCCTCGTCGCCCTCGCGCAGGAACCGCGGCAGCGCCGCGTAGACGTTCAGCCCGCCGCGCGTGGCGAACTCCGCCGTGCCCTCACCGAAGCGGCCGGACGTGTCCGCCGCCACCGCCGTCACCACCCACAGCGTCTGGTTGGAGGGCAGCGTGAAGCGCACCGTCGCGCGCCCGTCCCGGTCCGTCACCACGGCCGGGTCCCAGTGCGCCGTGTCCTTCTCCAGGTCCTTCGCGTTGCGGCTGGGCGGCTTGATGGACGCGAACGCGTGGTCGGGCAGCCCCGCCAGCTTGCGCGCCAGCTGCTCGCCGTAGCCGTAGCCCTGGAACTCCGCCGAATAGAAGTTCGTCACGTTGTCGCGCGCCGGCGGATAGAAGAAGTCCAGCACGCCGGGGCGGAACTCGGACTGGATGGCGTAGACGGCCTTGTCCACCACGCCCACGGACAGCTGCGCGGACACGCCGTTGCCGTCGCTGTCGGTGACGCGCACGTCGATGGCCTGCTCCGTGAGCGGCAGCGCCTCCGCGCGGCGGGGCTGCAACGCCACCGTGAGCGTGCGCTCCTTGGGCACCACGCGGAACGCCACCGTGCGCTCCTCCCAGCGGCCCGTCGCCGTGGGGTACGCCACGGACGCGTACACGGCGCTGCCGAAGCGCTTCTCCACCGGGAAGGAGTGCACCAGCGTGCGGCCCTTCAACGGCACCACCGTGGTGCCGTACAGGCTCGCGCCCGTCAGCGTCACCCACACGGGCCCCGCGTCCTTGCCGCCCTGGCCCCAGCCGTCCGGCATGAGCGCCACCAGCTTCGCGCTGTCGCCCGGCTCCAGCGTGCCGGACAGCGACGCGAGCGTGAGGTTGGGCACCTGCGCCACGGGCTCGTCCGCGCCGCCGATGACGAGCAGCGACTCCTCGCCCGTCCACGCCTCGCCCTTCTTGTCCTTCACCGTCACGCGCGCGACCACCCGGCCCACGTCGGTGGTGGGCACCTTCTGGCGCGACGTGCCGTCCTGCTGCGTGGTGAAGGTCTGCGTGCCCAGCTCCTTCTCGCTGCCGTCCGCGCGGACCAGCACGAAGTCCACCTCGCCCGTGGTGACGCCGTAGCCCTTGCCGGACAGCGTGGTGGCGCGCACGGACAGCTGCGCGTCCGAGCCCTTCTGCACCACCGCGTCCGAGAACCGCGCCACGCCCAGCACCTCCACCTTCGACAGGAAGAAGGCGGCGGTGCCGGTGGCGAACGTCTCCTGATCATCCCGCGCGCGCACGGTGAGGCTGTAGCGGTACGGCAGCCGGTCCTCGCCCGCGCCGAGCGGGGGCACGGCGACCTCCACCTGGGCCTCGCCCTCCGCGTCGAACTCGCTGGCGGAGGACCACGGGTCGTCCGTGGCCTGGCGCTCCGCGACGGACGAGTACAGCCGCTCCGGCACGCTCAGCTTGCCCTCGCTGCTGGAGGCGGTGCCGTACGTCACCGCGCTGCCCTGGCCGCCGCGGCCGGAGTCGTCCACCCACGCGGGCGCGTCCAGCAGGCTGCGGTAGAGGAACACCTCGTACTTCGCGCCCTTGGGAACGCCGCCCGCGTAGCGGCGCGCGCGCACCGTCACGCTCACCGTCTGGCCGGGCACCACCGTCTCCGACGCGGGCTGCACCTCCAGGTAGAACGTGGGCTTCACGTAGTCCTGCACGCGCGCCTCGCCCTGGTGGGGCTGCGTGTCCACGTCCGCCTCGATGCGCAGCACGCCCGTGCCCAGGTCCTCCGGCACCTTCAGCGTGCCGTTGAACGCGCCGAACTCATCCACCGCCGCGCGAGTCACAATCTCGCGGCCCTCCTGCGACACCAGCTTCACGCGCACGTCGCGCTTCTTCGGCGTGAAGAGCCGCGCGAGGAACGTGTCCGGCTGCCGCACGAGCCCGCGGAACTTCACCTCGTTGCCCGGCTTGTAGATGGGCCGGTCGCTGTAGATGAACACGTCCGGCGCCACCGCCAGCGCGGAGTAGAAGTCCGTGTCCACGATGGCCGTGTCCTTGCCGGCCGTCACCGTCGCGATGATGCGCGGCTCCGTCACCGCCAGCGTCACCTCGCCCTTGTCGTCCGTGGTGCCCGCGGGGCCCTTGCCCGTGGGCAGGTACACCTGCACTTGCGCCCCCGCGCGCGGCTGCTGATCTCTCCCCGCCACGCGCACCAGCACCTGGCCGTCGGTCTGCTTGAGCTGCACGGTGACGTCGCTGACGACGAGCACCACCTGCCCCTCCACCCGGCCCTGCACCAGTTGGAGCACGTAGGTGCCCGCGGGCAGCGGCGCGAGCAGCACGCGGCGCTCCTGGAAGCCGCTGCTCCTGTCGCCCGTGTCGAAGCCCGGCACGTTGAAGTCCCGGTCGGCGCCGCCCAGGTCCAGGTTGAGCCACTGGCTGCGCACCACGGAGAAGCCCGGCGGCGTGCCCACCAGCTTCTCCGGCCCCTCCGCCACCTTCGCCAGCGGCTCGCTGGACGAGGACTCCCCCGGCGGCGGCGGCAGCGACGTGCCCACCTCCTGGCGGAAGTCGGGCGACAGCGCCTCCATCAGCACGATGCCCGGCGAGCGCACCGCGTTGAGTCCACGGCTCAGGCCACGGCCCGGGTTGAGCAGCGTGGGCGGCGTCTCATACGCGCGCCGCAGGTCGCCCTGCGCGCGGATGAACGCGTCCAGGTTCGCGGGCTGGAGCACGCGCAGCTCCACGGGGCCCTGGTCCTCGAAGGCGACGTCCACGGCCACCGGCTCACTGCTGCCGTAGGAGCGGGGGACGGTGATGTAGAGCGGCTTGGCCAGCGCCACGCCGGACAGCAGGAGCGCGGCCAACGCCGCGAAACGCACGGAGGTCTTCATGTCCCGAACCCTTCCGACAGCATGACGTAGCCCTGCACGTTGCCGCGGAAGCCCAGGTACGGCAGGGCCTCCAGGTCGCGGCGGGCCGCTTCGATTTCGGGGGGCGCCGCCTTGGGCAGGGGCGACGAGCGGTCCACGCGCGCCTCGGACGTGTAGCCGTCCATGGCGAGCCCGCTGAGCAGCCGCCCCAGGTTGACGCCCAGCATCACCGTGGAGGGCGCGCGCAGCCCCGCGACCACCGGGCCCGCGGCGTTGAGCATGTTGGGCGCGCGGCCTTCGCACGCCTTCTGGAGCCGCTCCACCTCCTGCTGGCTCGTGGCCAGCACCACGTGCTTGCACAGCGTGGCGCTCACCAGCGTCCGAGCTCCGCCGGAGAACAGCGCGGACAGCCCCTCCGCGTCCTTCTCTTCACCCCACAGCAGCGCCAGCTCCGGCTCCAGCGACGTGCTGCCGCGCGGCGTCCACACCAGGGCCACCTGGCGCGGGCGTATCCGGGGCTGGCCCTCCTTCTTCCAGAAGGCGCTGAGCTGCGCGGGCTCCAGCGACTCCGGCAGCGTGAGCTGGAACGCGAACAGCACCGGCGTGTCCTCCGGCACCAGCTTGAGCAGGTCGTCGGAGAGGGGCTTGCCATCGAAGGCCGTCCCGTCCGGGCGGAGCTTCCCGGCGATGCCCTTCGCCACCAGCCGGTCGCCGTCCACGCGCAGCTGTAGCCGCGTGTCCTCGCCCAGGCCCAGCACGTGGGTGAAGAGCTGCGCCTCGCGGCCGTAGGCGTTCGGGTCGAAGCCCACCTCCACGTCCACGTCCCGGTCCGCGTCCAGCTCCGGCAGCGGCGTGCACAGGGCCTGGAGCACCACCACCGGGTGCCGCGAGAGCACCAGCCGGTCCGCCGCGCGCGCGGCCCACACCGTCTGCTCGGCGACGAGCCAGCGCGACAGGTGGAAGCCGCCGTCGGGTGCCTTCTCCATCCCGGCGGGGCAGCTGTCCGCGACCATCTCCCCGCGCTTCGCCACGGCGTCCAGCGAGTCCCACGCCGCCTGCGCGGTCTTGTTCGCCTTCGGGACGAGGAGCGCGGGCGTGCCCACGCGCGCGTCGCCGCTGAACCACACCGCGCGGAACGGCGTGTCGAGCAGCTGCCCGACGACGACGTCCAGCACCGCGCCCTTGAAGGACGCCTTGAGGTCGGTGCCGGTGGAGCCCAGGAACGCGGCCCAGCCGCTCGCGAAGCCCTGGCCCAGCGGCTTGTCCCACTGCGACTTCAGCCACGCGTTGCGAGCCAGCGCGTCGCGCACCTTCGCGGGCGAGTGCACGTCCACCCAGACGGCGGGCAGCGCCGCGGCGCCGGGCACCTCCATCTTCGTGGAGGTCATCTCCGGCATGCCCTCCACGGTGGCGCCCGCGGTCGGCGGGCCCTTGGGCTCACCCGAGGAGAAGGCGGGGCCGGAGCCGCCGCCACCGCTCTTGCGGCCGATGACGAAGGCCCCCACGCCCACGCCCACGACGATGGCGCCGATGAGCGCGATGCGCACGGCGGACGAGGGGCCCTTGCCTCCGCCTCCAGCGGGGGGCGGCGGGCTCACGGGAGACGTCATGACATCCACTCCTTGAAGCGGAAGAAGCCGAGGAAGGAAGCGTTGGCCGGCACGGGGCGCCACTCCAGCGGCGCCTCGGTGGCGAGTGAGTCCAGGACGCCGGTGCGCACGCGCGCTCCAGCCTCACCGGGGTGGTAGACGACGCGCGCGGGCGCGTGGGCCCGGTCCTCCGGGCGCACCACGAGCATCAGGTGGAAGACGGGGCCCGCGTCGTGCTCCTGGCGGAAGGCCACCACGTCCCCGGTGCGGAGCTGCTCGCGCGCGTCCACGCCCCGGCCCAGCGGCACGAAGCTGCGGCTGATCAACGTCTCCGCGTCCGCGAAGTCGGAGGGCCCACCGCGCGCGTCCCTCCACAGCGGGGAGGCGAGGCGCTCGGAGGCCACGCGCCGGTACGCCGTGCGGTACGCGTAGCGGATGAGGCCCGCGCAGTCGCGCTGCGCCGGCTGCCACGCGGCGTCCGGAGCCTTCACCTGCGCGAGCGCCACCTGCGCGACCTCCCGGCGAAGCAGCCGCGCGCGCGTCTCCGCCGCCACGGGCTCCGCCGCGATGACCGCGCCTTCACGCACGGGGGCCGTCCCGGACGGAGCGGGAGCGGCGTTCAACAACACCGTGAGCATCAGGACGCGCATGGCGGGGCCGAGCCGGGAGCGCCGGTCGCTTCAGTAGCCCTCGTCTCCCTCACCACCGCCGTCGCCACTCTTCTGGAGCTCCTTGACCGCCTCCTCCAGGTTCGTGGGCCAGCCGTTCCCCTTGGGCTTCGGATCCGCGGAAGGCACGTACACCTCCGCCTGCCCGTCCCCCAGGACGTTCACCCACGCGAGCACGCGCGTCGTGCCCGGCGTCGCCAGCGGGATGCGCACGCGGCGGCGGACCTCGCCCGGCGTGCCTTCGAAGAGCGCCAGGTTGAGCGTGGCCACCGTGTGCGCCTTGTCGCCGCTGGGCCAGTAGTTCGTCGCCACCAGGTACACGCCCGTCGGCGGCGCGCGGTGGATGTAGAGGTACGGGCCGTACGCCGGCTGGTCGAAGTCGCCGCCCTGCTCGTTGAGGAAGAACGTGCCGCCGGACGGGCTCTGCGTGTTCGCCCAGTACACGTGCGCCATGGACGACACGTCCAGCGTGTCGCCCGCGCTGCTCGCGTCCGTGGGCTCGTAGATGTGCAGGTCCGTGTAGACGCCGTCCGTGTCGCTCGTGAGGATGGCCTTGAGCGGCACCGGGGGCACCTGCGCGTAGCTCGTCGCCTGCGCGCGCGCCGTGCCACCCTTGTTGGTGGCCATCACCGTCACCACGTTCTTGCCGCTGGCCGCGGGGAACTTGCGGCTGAAGCGCCCCCCTTGCGTGCGCATCAGGTAGCGGTCGCCGTTGATGGACACGACCACCGGATCCACCGAGGCGTCGCTCACCGTGCCTTCAATCCGCAGCATCCGGTCCACCGTCCACCCGCCGGACGGCGCGCTCAACACCACCTTGGGAATCGTGTCGCCCCGGCCAATGGGCACGCCCTGCTGGCGGGCGGAGACCGGCGGCGCCGTCTGCGAGAGCAGCCCGGCGAGAAGGACGGAGAGCATGGTGGAGCCTGCGAGCCTGGAGGTGAGGTGCGCGAACCGCGTGTCCGCGAAGAGACACAGCGTGCGGCAAGCCCCTCCCCCTTTCAAG
>NZ_RAWC01000277.1:0-10198 GCF_003611685.1 Corallococcus sp. CA049B
GCGCGATGGTGGCCGCCCCGCCGCCCACCATCGCGCAGACTCCGACTCCTCCGCCCGTCACTCCGACGACCGTCAGTGACACGCCAGCGAAGGTCGAGACACCGGTGCAGCCCACGGCCCCAGGAAAGACGGCGGTCAAGACTGGCGGCAAGGCACAGGCTCCCAGCATCCTGCAGAAGCCTACGGATGCCCTCGCGGCCAGCAAGCTGAAGGAAGCCCAGGCGGCCGCGAAGAACGAGGACTTCGATACCGCGGTCCGCATGGCCCAGCAGAGCTACGCGGCCCAGAACAACCTGGCAGCGCACCATCTGGCCATCCAGATGCGCTGCCAGACGAAGGATCTCGCCGCCGTCCGCTCGGAAGCGGCGAAGATCGACAAGTCGCACCTGACGTCGCGGCTCATCACCGAATGTCAGACTCATGGTATCGACTTGTAGCGTTGAGCGAACACCGCCCGTCCGCATGACCGCGGCCGGGTGAGGGGGAAACACCCAACATGAAATGCATCGTCGCCGTGGCCGTGCTGGCCACCGTTCTAGGCACCCTGCCCGCCCGGGCCGCGCCGCCCGCTCCCGTGGAGGCCGGCAAGGTGTTCGTCGGTCCGCAGGGAGAACAGGTCGCCGTCGTTCCGCTCGCGCCCCGTGAGCAGAAGAAGTTCCTCCTGCGCATCCAGGGCACGGGCTCCGTGCTGGACAACCTGGTCCTCCCCTACACCCTGAAGGACTGGAGCAGCCCCAGCACGCTGCGCCACAACTACACGACCCAGTGGCACGGCAAGGACTACTCGCCGCTCATCATCGTGGGCAAGAACGCGGAGCTGCACTTCCCTGGCGGTCCCGGCAACGGCATCGCCGTCCAGTACGACGAGGCGCGCTCCCAGAAGCTCAAGCCGGAGGAGGTCTACGCCCAGCACCAGCAGCAGACCCAGAGCGGCCAGCTCGCGAAGCTGATGGCCTTTGACCGCAAGGCGGAGGAAGCCGTCCACGACACCGCCTACGCCGAAGCGCTCCAGGCGCTGAACACCACCTGCGGCACCTCCGTGGCGGGCGCCATCGACTGGACCACCGTCACCGAGCCCTTCCTCAAGGCCCAGAAGATTTCCCGCTACTGCGTCTTCCCCCTCACCGCGCTGAAGGCCCTGTGCGACGTCTCCGACGAGGCCCGCACCACCGTGAAGGCCCGCCTGAAGCAGATGGACTGCCGCTTCGGCGCCACGCTGGAGCCCGCGCTGCAAGGCGACCGCTTCGTGTGGACCACCACCCCGGAGGCGAGCCAGCAGGAGAAGGCCGCCACCCGCTACTTCAAGAAGCACCTCTAGGCCCGCGCACCATGCTCTTCCAACGCATCCTCCCCGTGGCCGTGCTCCTTTGCGCCAGCCCCGCCGCCGCCGTCGAACCGCCGTGGGGCAAGGCGGAGAACCTGGGCCAGCGCATGCTCCTGGAGGCCACCGCCGTCTGCACCGACGGCAAAGGCCACTACGTCGTCTCCGTGCCCCGCGAGGACACGGACGAGCTGGAGGACCAGCTCTACTACGGCGACGGCAAGTCCCTGGTCGTGGTGCCGCGCTCCCGCTCCCGGAACCTGTCCGCCACCACCTTCCTGGATCCGCGCTTCTTCAACCCCAACGGCACCGCCGACTACGACGGCGTGGACCTGCGCGTGCACTCGCAGCTGTCCGTGGACACGAAGGAGCGCACCTGCTCCCTGCGCTGCGGCGAGCGCAAGGTGACGCTGGAGATGCTCCCCAGCACCCAGGCGCGGGAGCTGCTGCGCAAGGCCACCTACGTGCCCAACCCGCAGAAGTTCGCGCCCCACGCGCTCCTGCGCGACTCGGAGGGCACGTACTACTACGTGGACAAGGGCTTCACGCCCGCGGAGTCCCGCAACTTCCGCGTGTTCATCGGGCCGCGCGGAGACCTGAAGCCGCAGAAGATGACCAACGTGGTCGCGGACTCCGAGGGCGAAATCTTCACCACCAGGAAGGGCCAGCTGCGGCTCGTCATCGACCGTGCGCAGAAGCCCATCTGGATCGAGAAGGCGCGCAAGGAGGTGGAGCTGCGCAACGTCCCCGTGGAGCAGAACCTGCCCCTCATCTACAACGAGCTGGGCGTCTACACGGGCATCCGGCTGGGCACGCCCTGCGACGATCAGTAGCGAGCAGTCCCGCTAGACGCGCACCAGCAGCGCCATCTGGTGCGCGCCAATGCCCAGGCCGACCATCACCAGGTACTTCGTGCGCAGCTCGCGGCGGAACCGGGCCAGCGTCACCGGCATGGACGCGTGCACCATGTTCCCGTACTGCTCGAAGGTGTCCAGGTACTCGCGCGGGCGGATCTCCCGCGCCCAGTGGTCCATCAGCTTGCGCGTGGCCTGGTGGGAGATGAGCGTCACGTCCTCGCGCGCCACGCCGTGCTTCGCGAGCAGCCGCTCCACCAGCCGAGGCGGCCCGTTCATCCCCGAGTTCAGGAACGCCTTCACGCCCGCCGCGGGGGCGATGCCATAGGTCGGGTACGCGAGGCCGGACTCCGGCCGCGAGCCCATCATCATCGCGCCGTATTCGTCGCTGAAGGTGTCCGCGCCCCAGTCCACCAGCGTGAGCCCTTCACCCGCGCCCACCACCACCGCGCCCGCCCCGTCGCCAATGCCAATGGCGTGGCCCTGCGTGTAGTCCACGTTGCGGGTCCACGCGGAGCCCACGGCCACCATCGCGTGCTGGATGCTGCCCGCGCGCAGGGCCTCCCAGGCCAGCACCACGCCCATCAGGAAGTTGGCGAAGTCCGCGTTCACCGGCACCACCAGCGTGCCCTGGGACAGGCCCAGTTCGCGGTGCACCGCGTACAGCTCGTTCGGCGCGATGAACTCCGACACCGACACGTAGCCGTACAGCCGCTCCACGTCCGCGGCCGTCAGCCCCGCGTCCTGGAGCGCGGCGGCGCCCGCCTTCGCGGTGAGCGCGGCCAGGGACTCGCCCGGGCCCAGCACCCTGCGCTCGCGGTTGCCGTAGAAGAGCGCGTGCTCCCCACCGCTTCCAGCGGCGCGGCGCAGGGGCTCGAACAACGGGTCGTCATTGCCGCGAACCTGCTCCGGGACAGCTGCGCCGACTCCCAGGAGCGCGAAGGTCGCGGCCGGCATGGTGCTACTTCCCGTCCGACGCCACCGCGGCGAAGCGGTCGCCGTACGGCGGGACCTCGCGGTAGTCGATGTGGGCGACGATGACCTGCGGCTGGCCCGTCTCATTCGCGCGGCGCAGCACCTCCGGCAGCAGCGCGTCCAGCTGGCCGGGGCCGTTCACCGTGTAGGCGCGCGCGCCCAGCGACTCGGAGAAGGCCTTCAGGTCCGGGTTGCCCAGGCCGTAGAAGTCATCCTCCAGCGGCTGCGTGCGGTCCTGCACGTGCTCGCCGTGGTTCACCATGCCCAGGAAGTTGTCGTTGAGGACGATGGTCACCGTACCCACGCGGTAGCGCGACGCGGTGATCATCTCCGTGCCGTTCATCAGGAACGCGCCGTCACCGACGATGGCCACCGCGGAGCGGTCCGGCCGGCCCACCTTGCCGCCGATGACGGCGCCGCAGGACCAGCCCATGGACGACAGGCCGCACGGGTAGAAGATGCGCGCGGGGGGCGTGATGTGCAGCAGGTGCGACGTCCAACCCGTGCAGTTGCCCATGTCGATGTACAGGTCCATGTCCGGGCTCAGGTGCTTGTCGAGCTCCGCCATCAGGTCCTGCGGCTTCACCGAGTCCCGGTCCTGCGGGGTGCGGATGACGGGCGCGGGCTCCGTCAGCGCCACCACCTGCGCCCAGCGCTCCTGCACGCGCGCGCCGCTGGACGGGCCAATCATCTGCCCCAGCTCCGCCAGGCCCGTCATCACCGAGCCCACGTCCGCCACGATGGGCAGCCGCACCGGCAGGAACTGGCCGATGTTGGAGGCGTTCACGTCCACCTGGATGACGTGGTGGATGGCCTGGAAGTAGCGGTGGAAGCTGCGGGAGGCCCACTCCCCCAGGCGGCTGCCCAGGACGAGCATCACGTCCACGCCGTCGCGCAGGTACGCCTCGGCGCGCTTGCTGCCGGCCAGGCCCAGCACGCCCAGCGACAGCGCCTCGCGCTCGGAGAACAGCCCCTTGCCGCGCATGCTGGTCGCCACCGGGATGCCGTGCTGGGTGACGAACGCGGTGAAGAGCTCGGCGTGCTCGGCCATCGCCTCGCGGGCGCCAGCGCCCAGGAAGATGAGCGGACGGCGCGCGGTGCGCAGCAGCGTGAAGGCGGCGCGCAGGTCCTCGAAGGGCGCGCTCGCCGGACGCGCGCGGAAGGCGCCGCGCGTGGTGGGAACCGTAGCGCGGTGGATGGGCTGGCGCGCGATGTTGGCCGGCACGCTCAGGTGCGCGGCGCCGCCAGGCAGGCCCTGCGCGGTGCGCATCGAACGCGCCAGCAGCCGCTGGAAGCTCTGCGCGTCCGGCACGCCCGTGGAGCTGGCGCACGCCTGGCGGAACATCTCCACCGTGTTCACGCCGTGGGTGCTGCTGCTCTCCTGGATGGCCATCAGGCCCACGCGGTCCGTGGCGATGTTGCCGCTGATGGCCAAGAGGGGCACGCCGTCCAGGTGCGCGGAGGCCACACCCGTCAGCGCGTTGGTGGCGCCCGGGCCCGCCGTCACCATGCACACGCCCAGCTTGCCGGTCGCGCGCGCGTAGCCGTCCGCCATGAACGCCGCGCCACCCTCGTGCGACGCGATGATGAAGCGCATGGACTTGTGCTTGCGCAGCGCCTGCTGGAACGGGGCGATGTTGCCGCCCGGGACGCCGAACACCGCGTCCACCTCTTCCGCCTCCAGGTGCGCGATCACGCAGTCGGCGACCGTGATGTCCTCCACCGTCTTGAAGCCCCGCGCATTCACGTCCCCGTACATCGGGATCGGATCCCCGTGACGCGCCTCCATCCCGTTCGTCTTCCCCGGAGCCGGCGTCTCGTGCCGGAGCGCCTCGACGGGCACCTCGTTCCGCAGGGTGTTCGACGTGATGGCCTGGAGCTCAGCGAGCGAGGAGTTGGACATTGAAGGACGGTCTCCAAGGCCCCGGAACCCGTGAGGTCGACGCTGCTGCCGCGTCGACTCGCTGCCACCGAGTCCGGGGGGACCTCGATGCCTGTGACAGTATTGCGAGGGTACTGGAAAACTGCATCCCCTTAATAGCGGAGAAGCGAGCGACTGTGAAGTAAAAATAGTGGAAAGTTCGCCTGAGGCTGGATTCTCAAACTTCGTGACGAGTACCACGTTTACCGGGGGACGTCTCCATCTTCACGGAGAGGACGTGGCTCGCGCGCGTACGCAGGTGCGGCAGGAGTGGATCCACTCACGTGCTGACTGGGGTAGGCTCGGGGACGTGCTGCCATCCAGCCGGGGTCACACGGGAATGGCGCGCGCACCACATCATCAAAGTGGGGGTTGTCATGGCTGAGAATCTGAGGACGGAGTACGGCTTCCGGCTCAATGCGCCGGGCTACATCACCCCCGCCGAGGCCAAGGTCTGGTTCGAGGACCTTCGCGCCAAGGTGGCGATCAAGCGTGGGCGGCCCTTCGGTCTGATGGTGGATATCCGCGGCCAGAAGGCGAACCCGCCGGAGACCCAGGAGATCATCAAGCAGGCCATGGGCTGGCTCCGGCAGAACGGCATGGTGCGCTCGGCGGTGGTGCTCGACAGCACCGTGGCCCGCCTGATGATGGTGCGCATGGCCAAGCAGAGCGGCGTGTACGAGTGGGAGCGCTACATCGACGCGTCGAAGGACTCCGATTGGGAGCACAAGGCGATCGACTGGATCACGAACGCCACGGAGCCCTCGAAGGAAGAGGACGCCGCGGCCTGAGGTCCGTCCCCGGGTGATGGCGGTGGCAGCCTCCTTCCGGTAGAGGCCCCACCGCCTCCCCTGCCCGTTCGCGGGCACCGTCCCCCCACTACCTGCCAGGTCCTGTCCGTGATTCCCGGGTCCCCGCGGACGCCAGGCTGGTTCGGGGCGCTGCTGCTCCTCCTCGCTGGCTTCCTGGGGCTGCGCTGCGCGGCCCCGCCACGATCCCGTGACGGAGCGCGGGCGAGCACCGCCCTGTCCGCGGTTTCCTCCCCTGCCCCTACCGCGAGGCCGCTGCGGGTGCGCGTGTACGCGGACGTGGACCACCGTGCGCGGGGGCTCCATTGGGAGCGCGGCGTCGCCGGATGGCTCCAGCGCGCGAGCGAGTCGGTGCGCGGTCCCCTGGGCATCACGTTCGAGCTGGAATCCGTGCGGGCGTGGGAGCGGCGCGGCTCGGACGGTCCGCTGGAGCCGGTGCTGGACGCGCTGGAGGAAGTGGACGAGGGCGAGGACGTGGACCTCGTCGTGGGCCTGGTGGCGGCGCCGGCGACCTTCAGCGGCGCGCAGCACGAGCTGGGCTTCGCGCGCGTGCTGGGACGGCACTGCGTGTTGCGCGGCCTGGGCGGAGAGCTCCCGGTGGAGGCGCGGCAGCGGCTGGAGGTGGCGGTCCTGCTGCACGAGTGGGCCCACACCCTGGGCGCGCCGCACGTGCGCGACGGACGGGGATGGATGTCGCCGAAGTACGACGCGGGCCAGACGGGGTTCGATGCGCGGACGCTCGCGCTGCTGGGCGCGGGGCTGAGGCACCTGCCCGGGGCGCGCGTGGAGTTGGAGGCGCAGAGGGCCTGGGCCCGCGAGCTGCGCGTGGCGGTGGAGGCCATGACGGGCCCGGCCTGGGAAGGGCCCGAGCGGGACTTCCTCCTCGAATGGACGGAGCGGGTGCGCGCCTCCAGCGTCGTGCTGGGGCCGGAGGGCACGCCCCGTTCGCTGACACCGCCGGAGCGGCAGCGGCTGGCGGAGGTCATCGCCCTGGAGAAGGCGGGCCGGCCGGAGGTGGCCGTGGAGGCCCTGGAGCCGCTGGCCGTGCGGCATCCCCAGAACGAGCGCGTGCAACTGCTGGCGTGCTACCTCGCCGTGCACCTCACTCCGGGCCTGGACGCCACGCGTGAGCGCTGCGAGCGGGCCATCGCGCGGTTTCCCCGCGAGCCCTCCCTGCGCATGAACGCCGCGCTGCTCCACCTGCACGCGGGCCGCTTCGACGAAGCCCGGGACAGCCTGGTCGCGGCGAGGACGAACCTGGAGGCCCGCGCGGACGTGGAGCCCGCGCAGTGGGCGGACCTGGCGGCCCTCTTCCTCCGCGCCCACTGCGTGACGTGGGCGGAGGAGACCGCGGCCCGGGCCCAGGGGCTGGCGGCTTCCGCGACCGTGCTGGAACAGGCGGCCCGGCTCCGCAGGCAGGTGGCGCTGCCGGCCCGGGCTGATGCGGGCACCGCTGCCGTCGAGCCCGCGCGAGAGGGCGCCCTGGTGCGCGCGGTGTCCGACGTCGAGGCGCTGCTGCATGCCGGCTCGTCGGGGCCCGCGAGGGAGCGCATCGCCGCGCTGGCCCGGGCGTATCCGGCGAGCCCCAGCGTCACGCTGCTGCAATGCGAGTTGCACCTGCTCCAGGGGCTCCTGGGCTCCGCGCGCACGGCCTGTGAGCGGGTGCTCGCGTTCCGGGAGGACGCGGTGCAGGCGCACCTGCTGCTCGGCGTGTTGGCGACGAACACCCGTGCGCATGCGCGTGCACGCAAGCACCTGGAGCGGGTCATCGCCCTGGAGCCTTCACGCACGGAGGCGTGGCACCTGCTCGCCCGCGAATACCGGGGCACCCGCCAGCTGAAGACGCTCCAGGCCCGCTACCGCGAACAGTTCGCGCGCGACCTGCCGTGAGGCCCCAGCCCTACGTCGCGACGGACGCGCGCCAGGCGTCCTCGAGCAGCGCGAGCAGGATGATGTCGTTGAACCCGCCCCCGTTCCCGTCGGCCTGGTAGCCGCGCAGCACGCCTTCCTGCTGGAAGCCCGCGCGCGTCAGCGCCTTGTACGACGCGCTGTTGCGCACGTTCACCATGCCCTCGATGCGGTGGAGGTTCAGCTGCTCGAAGCCGAAGCGGATCAGCGCGGGCAGGATGCCCGTCATCACGCCCTGCCCCCACAGCGAGCGCGCCACCATGTACCCCACCTCCGCGCGGCGGTCCTTCTGGCTCCAGTTGAAGAGGGTCAGGTAGCCCAGGGGCGTCGGGTCGTCTTCCTTCGACAGCACCCACCGGATGCCCTTGCCCTGGCGCATCGCCTCCAGGTCGCCGGTCAGCTTCTGGTGCAGCGTCTCCCGCGGCACGGGCACCGTGAAGTTCAGGCTCCGCGCCACCTCCGGATGCGAGTACAGCGCGATGACGCCGTCCATGTCCTCGGGGGTGAAGACGCGCACCTGGAACGGCGCGGGGACGATGGGCAGCGGAAGCGTGACGTAGGACATGGACATGCGGTGCAGGCCCCCTGCGGTAGGGACGGGAGCACCCTACCGGGTGAGCGCCATCACCGCCATGACGCGGACGTGTTCACTCTTCCGTCAGCAGCTGGCGCCGCTCGCGCAGCACGTCGCGGAGCGGATCCCATTCCCCCCGCGCCCACGGCAGCACCTCGTCCACCATCACCCGGTGGAGGAAGGCCAGCGCCTCGTCGGCCGTGCGCGTCCAGGTGAGGGTGGAGTCCCTCCACCCCTCGTCCACGGTCATGCAGGCTCCGCTCCTCAGCGCCCGGTACGCGGCGAAAGCGCACGTCGCCAGCAGGTGCTCCGGCTCCTTGGGCGTGAGGCCGGTAAAGCCCACGTGCCGCTTTTCGGCGTCCGCCACCATCAGCGTCGCGTAGTGGAGGCACCACGCCGCGTTGAACAACTCCGACGCCAGGAGCTGACTGGGGACGAACAGGCCGATCTCCATCGCCTTGCGCTGGTGCGCCTCATCCGGCGCGAGGATCCACTCATCCAGCGCGAGGAGGGCCGACTGGGCGCCGTCGTTCTCCGGCCCATGCCTGTCCCAGATACGCGCCGCGACGCGCGCCGCTGCCACGCACAGCCGGACCTCCTCTTCCTGGCTCAGCGGCCCCAGCGAATCCACCCAGGCCTGCAACCGGGCGGAGTCCGGATGCTGCGCGTCCACCGGCAGCGGCCCCGGCCCCGCGAGTGACAGGGCCAATCGCGGTGAGCCCTGTCCCGGGGTCCGCGCCTCCACGGGCAACGGGGCACTTCGGACGATGGCGTCCGCCACCGACTCGGCGTGCACGCGCATCTTCCAAGCGAAGGGATCCCCATGTCCCCGCTTCACGGCATGCGTCACCACGCGCCGCAGCAGGCCCACCGCCGGCCGGGCCTGCGCGCCCATCCCCGCGAGCAGGTGGAGCGCGAAGAGCCCCTGCCGCGCCCCGTCCTGGTCATTCGGCAGAAGGCCCACCAGTCCCCGCGCCGTCTTGTCCAGCAGGGGCAGCGCACGCGAAGGCGACAGCCAGGACAACACCTGGAGGACGACGACGCGGCTCTCGTCGTCCAGCACCACCTGCTCCTCCAGCGCGTGAAGGACCTCCTCGGAAGGCGGAGTACACCGGCCCAGCAGGCGCAGCGCGGAGCGGCGGACATAGGGGCTCTCGTCCGACAGCCTCCTCAGGGCTTCGTGCAGCACGTCATCCGGGACGGGACCGTCCAGCGTCGCGAGCGCGTCCAGCGCCGTCGCTCGCGCCTGCCACTGCGTCTTGTCCTGACAGGCCTCCAGCAGCAGCCGCACCGCGAGCCGGGTGGGCCGGGGACGCAGGTACACCAGGGCCCGCATCGCCTGGCGCTGGACCCGGGCGCTCCGCCGGGACAGGAGCCCCAGCACGGCGGGCACCGCGCACCGGGGCGGTGGGCGCGGCGCCAGCAACGCCTCGAGCACGTTCAAGCGGATGTTCGCGTCCGCGCTCTCCTTCTCCGCCAGTTGGGGCGTCGCCAGCACCTCCAGCAGCGCGGGCACTGCCCCCAGGCCAATGGCCCGCAGCGCTTCGTGCGCGTCGTACGTATCGCCCCTCCGCAACCTCCCCTGCGCCACCAGCTCCCCCACCCACTCGCGGGGCGTGCGGTCCGCGTGCCGGAAGCCCGAACGGACCATCAGCGCGTCCAGCCTGCGCAGCGAAGCGAGGTCGTCTCCGGAGGCCCGCCGCCGGGCCTCCGCCAGTGCGTCACCCATTCCCGCTCCCTACTCCGCGCGCATCGCCTCCACCGGATCCAGCCGCGCCGCGCGCGACGCCGGGTAGATGCCGAAGACGAGCCCCACGCCGCAGCTCATCCCCAGCG
>NZ_RAWC01000278.1:0-9851 GCF_003611685.1 Corallococcus sp. CA049B
TCCCCACCCTGTCCCCCCGGCCCCGGCTGTCGGATTTCCTCCAGGGCGTGGGCGTGCTCGGCCGGGCCCTCAGGCTCATCTTCCGCTCGCGCCGCCTCTTCCTCCTCTCCAGCCTGTGCGCGGTCCTCACCGCCATCGCCCTGGTGGGCCTGGCCGTCCTGCTCTACCGGTACGCCCCCGGGCTCCTGGAGTCCGTGTGGGCCCGGCCTGACTCCTGGTACGGACGGGCCGGCTGGTACACCGCGCTCGTGCTGGGCTCCCTGGTCGCCTGGGTGGTGGGCGCCAACGTGGTGCCGCCGCTGCTCCTCACGCCGCTGCAGGACCCGGTGTCGGAGGCCACCGAAGCCGAGTGTGCGGGAGCGGACGCCGTGCTCTCACCGGCCTCGTTCCTGCGGAGCATGACGACAGGGCTGTTGCACACGCTCGCCCGCATGGCGCTGCTCTTCCTGGGGCTGGCGGTGCTGCTGCCGCTGAACTTCGTGCCGGGCCTGGGCAGCGTGGCGTTCACCGTGCTGGCCAGCCTGTGGACCATGCTCTGGATGGCGGCGGAGCACCTGGCCGCGCCCATGACGCGCCACCTGTACCCCTTCGCCCAGGTGCGCCGCATGCTGCGCGAGCGCCGGGCCCTCTGCCTGGGCTTCGGCGCGGGCGTCTACCTGCTCCTGTGGGTGCCCATCCTCAACACCTTCTTCCTCCCGGTGGCCATCGTCGGGGGCACCCTGCTCTACCGGGCCCTGCGGGAGGCCGGGGACCTGCCCCCGCCCCCGGATGCCTCGGCCGGCGCGAAATAAAGGGGCAGGCCGGCTGTCCGTACGTGCAGGCCGGGCGGGAACGCATTGCCTGCGGCAGACGTTCTCGGTCGCTAGTGAGAAGGCCACGCCTTGAAGCACCAGGAAGCCGTGATTAGGCTTGCCCGGCCGCTGCCAGGTCCCTTGGCTCACGTCGAACCGTTCGGATTCACAGGGCTTTTCACGCATCACCCGGGGCGCCTCTCGCGCCCCAGCTGGGATGAACCGCATGCCGCGTATCTTCCGCCGCATCACCGCCGTCGCCGTTCTGTTGGGGGCCTGGGCATTCGCAGGCAGTGACCGCGCTCCCCTCCCGCTCACCGTGGGAGTGGCGGAGGCGGGGCAGGACTCCTGGGACGGCGCGCTGCCTTCCGCCAGCAAGGGCGAGAAGGCCCCTCACGACCTCAACAGCCTCCGCGTCCTCACGAAGGTCATCCTCTACGTGAAGGAGAACTACGTCGACCCCAAGCGGGTGAAGCCCAAGGAGATGATGATCGCCTCCCTGGAGTACGTGGAGAAGAGCGTCCCGGACGTGCTCGTGGACGGCAACCCGGAGACGGGCAAGCTCAACGTCAACGTCAACGGCAAGCAGAAGGAGTTCGACATCTCCCACGTGGACTCCCTGTGGAAGATGTCCTTCGCGCTGAAGGACGTGTTCGACTTCCTGTCCAAGAACATGCGTCCCATCGAGGAGACGCGCGACATCGAGTACGCGGCCGTCAACGGCATGCTCTCCACGCTGGATCCGCACTCGGTGCTGCTGCGCCCGGAGCTGTACCGGGAGATGAAGCTGTCCACCAAGGGCGAGTTCGGCGGCCTGGGCTTCGTCATCCAGATGAAGGAGGGCAACCTCACCGTGGTGAAGGTGCTGCCCAAGACGCCCGCGTCGCGCGCCGGCATCCAGAAGGACGACCGCATCAAGAAGATTGGTGAGGAGTCCACCGTCAACATGGACCTCAACGAGGCCGTGTCCAAGCTGCGCGGCCCGGTGGACAGCCGCATCACCATCACCGTGGAGCGCGACGGCTGGGACAAGCCGCGCAACATGACGGTGGCGCGCGCCATGATTTCGATTGAGTCCGTGCAGCACAAGCTGCTCGCGGGCGGCGTGGGCTACGTGCGCCTGAAGAACTTCCAGGGCAACACCACGCGCGACCTGGAGGCCGCGCTGACGGACATCCGCAAGCAGGCGGACGCCAAGGGCGGCTTCAAGGGCCTGGTGCTGGACCTGCGCGGCAACCCGGGCGGCCTCTTGGAGCAGGCCATCCAGGTGTCGGACACGTTCCTGTCCAAGGGCACCCTCGTCGCGACGGTGGGCTTCAGCGACAAGCTGCGCGAGGAGAAGCGCGCGCGCCCCGCGGACGGCGAGGAGAACTACCCCATCGCGGTGCTGGTGAACGCGGGCAGCGCCTCCGCCTCTGAAATCGTCGCGGGCGCGCTCAAGAACCTGGACCGCGCGGTCATCATCGGGCGTCAGACGTTCGGCAAGGGCAGCGTGCAGGTGCTCTACGACTTCCCGGACGACAGCGCGCTCAAGCTGACCATCGCCAAGTACCTCACCCCGGGTGACGTCTCCATCCAGGAGGTGGGCATCGTGCCGGACATCCAGCTGGTCCCCACGCGCGTCACCGCGGACCGGGTGGACGTGTTCGCGCCCCGCAAGTCCATGGGCGAGGCGGACCTGGATCAGCACTTCGGCAACCCGGAGTCCTCCACCGTCGCCAAGAAGCGCGAAGAGGTGCTGGACCGCGAGAAGCCGGGCACCAGCCTCAAGTACCTGAAGGTGGATGAGAAGGCCGCCCAGGCCGCCGCCAAGAAGGAAGAGCCCAAGGAGAAGGTCGCCGCCAAGCCGGGCGCCAAGGACAAGAAGGAGCACGGCCAGAATGATCCGCTCCTGGACGTGGACGTGGCCGGCCAGGGCGAGGACCTGGACGACCAGCTGGACGCGGAGTCCCAGGAGGAGATCAAGGAGGACTTCGAGGTCCAGTTCGCCCGCGACTTCGTCCTGAAGGTGCCGGCGCTGAAGCGCTCCGAGCAGCTCGCCAAGGGCAAGCAGTTCGTGGAGCAGAAGCGCAACGAGGAGGAGCAGCGCATCAACAACGCCATCGCCGCGCTCGGCCTGGACTGGAGCCCCGGCCCCACGCCCAAGAACGTGCAGCTGGACGCCAGCTTCTCCCCGGGCGCCGACACCAAGATCCTCGCCGGCGAGCAGCTGGACATGGTCATCCACGTGGAGAACAAGGGCACGGAGCCGCTCAAGCGCGTGCGTGGCTGGACGGAGAGCGACAACGCGTTCCTCGACCGCCGCGAGTTCCTCTTCGGCGCCATCGCCCCGGGTGAGAAGAAGTCCTGGAAGGTGCAGGTGCGCCTGCCCAAGGACCTCACCAGCCGCCGCGACGACGTGAAGGTGAAGCTGTTCGACGACAACGGCCCCCTGCGCGACACCCTGGTGTCGGAGCTGTCCTTCGTGGAGCTGCCCCGCCCCACGTTCGCCTTCAACTGGCAGGTGGTGGATGACTGCGCCGAGTGCAACGGCGACGGCGTCGTGCAGCGCGGCGAGGACGTCACGGTGGTGATGGACGTCACCAACACGGGCGCGGGCCCGGCGCTGGACTCGTTCGCGCAGATCAAGAACGGCGGCGACGCGAACATCTTCATCGAGAAGGGCCGCTTCAAGCTGGGGGAGATCAAGTCCGGTGAGACGAAGACGGCGCGCTTCCAGGTGTCCCTGAAGAAGGGCTTCAAGGGCGACACCCTTCCGCTGAAGCTGGCCATCCTCGACGAGCCCCTGGAGGAGTTCGTCCTGGAGAAGCTCCAGCTGCCCGTGAAGGACGGCCCCGTGGCCCCGCTGGAGGCGAAGAAGGGCCTGGTGAAGCTCAACGACAAGGCGGAGCTGTTCGCCTCGCCCACCGCGGACGCGCGTCCGGTGGCGAAGCTGCCGCAGGGCGCCACGCTGGCCCTGGAGGCCACCACCAAGGGCTACTACAAGGTCGCGCTGGAGAAGGACCGCTTCGCCTTCGTGCGCACGCAGGACGCGAAGGAAGTGAAGACCGGCAAGGCCCAGGCGCCCAAGACGGTGGCGTACACGACGACGCACCAGCCGCCGGACATCAAGCTGGACGTGGATCCGTCCCACGGCGGCGTGGTGGTGAACGGCGACAAGTTCACCCTCACCGGCGCGGTGAAGGACCCCAACGGCCTCTTGGACGTCTACGTGCTGGTCAACGACCAGAAGGTCTACTTCAAGGCCGTGGACCCCAAGGGCGGCGAGCCCCACACGCTGAAGTTCACCTCCGACTTCACGCTCAAGGAGGGCAACAACAACGTGCTGGTGGTGGCCCGTGAGAGCTCCGAGTTCGCCAGCCGCCGCACCCTGGTCATCCGCCGCCGTCCGGCGGAGGTGGCCCAGAAGGTGGCGACGCCCGCCGCCGCGGCCACCACGCCGGTGAAGCCGCGCCAGCAGTAATCCTCCGGGGTCATCCCCGGAGCGCCTGACCCACGGGCGGCTCGCTTCCAGCGGACCCTCCCCTCACGAAGGGGGGTGTTTCCCTGGGGGAGGGCCGCCCGTTTTGTTGACGCTTCACCGAGGGCGGGTTTAGGGTCCGCCGGAGGTGGGCGCCCGCTTGGCCGGCATGCGTCCCGGAGGCCTGATTCCCCCATGCGGACGTTCAGTCGGTGGCTGGTGCTCGCGACGGCGCTGTCCGGGGCCGCGGCCCATGCGGACGCCAACGACCTGGTCATTTCCCGCTTCGGCGTCGAGCGCCGGGGCTCTTCTTCCGTCATCACCAGCACCGAGTTCGCCGAAGCCAGCGCGGACTTCCGCGCCTTCGCGCGCACGTACGGCGCGGTGATGACGTCCGCGAACCTGATGCCCCCGCGCACCACGGGCCACTCGGGCTTCGCGTTCAACGCGGAGCTGTCCGTCGTGTCGCTCCCGGAGGACGTGCAGCTGCCCACGGAAGCCGAGCAGCCGGGCTCCGTGCTGGTGCCGTCCCTCCACGTGCGCAAGGGCCTGCCCTTCTCGCTGGAGCTGGGCGGGCGCGTGGGCTGGATTGAGAAGAGCAGCATGGTGACGGCCACGGGCGAGCTGAAGTGGGCCGTCAACGAGGGCTTCACGTACCTGCCGGACGTGGGCCTGCGCCTGCACGTGACGAAGCTGTTCGGCGCGCGCAACCTGGACCTGACCACCACGGGCCTGGACATCGGCGTGGGCAAGCAGTTCCCGCTGGGCGGCATGGTGACGGTGACGCCCTACGGCGGCCTGGACCTGAACTTCGTCAGCGCCACCACGCGCACGCTGGACTTCGACCCCAGCCGCACCACTGCGGACACGGCGGGTAACGACTCGCGCGACGCGCTGACCAACACCGCGCCGTACTCGCGGGTGGACGCGGGCGACAACCTCACCCCGCGCTTCTACGCGGGCGCGCGCTTCATTGGCGGCGTGCTGCAGCTGGGCGCGGAGATTTCGCTCACCAACCTGGGCAGCTTCGACCAGGAGGGCGCCGGCAGCCGCGACCTGCCCTCCGTCTTCGCCTTCAACACCACGCTGGGCCTGGACTTCTAGTCAGCGCAGGGCCTCCCGCAGGCGGCCCGGGCGGTTGGTGATGAGGTAGGACACCCCCAGGTCCCGCAGCTCGCGGGCGCGCCGGGGGTCGTCCACCGTCCACGCCGCCACGCGCAGGCCGGCGTCATTCCACGCCGCCACGCGCTCCGGTGTGCACGCCTCGTGGAACGGGTGCACCGAGTGCGAGGACACCAGCGGGCTCAGCGCGTACGCCTGCAGGGCCCAGGGCCTGTCCGGGTCGATGAGGAAGCCCCGGCGCAGCGTGGGCGCCACCGCCGCCAGCCGGAAGAGGCACAGCGGGTTGAAGCTGGACACCACCACGCGGCCCGCCAGGTTGCGCTCGCGCAACAGCCGCGCCACGCCCGCCGCCAGGCCGCCGTCGTCGAGGCGGTCGCACTTCAGCTCGATGTTGACCAGGAAGTGCTCCGGCAGCGCGTCCAGCACCTCCTCCAACAGCGGGATGCGCGCGGGGGCGAAGCCCAGGGGCGTGCCCACGTCCGCGCGGGAGAGCTTCCACCAGGGCGTGGTGCGCACCTCCCAGGGCTGATGGGCCAGGCGGTCCAAGCGCTCGTCGTGACACACCACCACCTCGCCGGAGCCGCACACCATGGCGTCCAGCTCCACGCCGTCAGCGCCCTGGCGCACGGCCTCCGCGAAGGCCTCCAGGGTGTTCTCGGGAGCGTCAGCGCTGGCACCACGGTGAGCGAGCAGGAGCATGGGCGCGCAGTGTGCGCTCAAACGCCCCCCGCGCGCAGCGCCAGCGTGGCGGGCGCGTCCAGGGGCGGACGCGGTGGCGCGACTTGCCTCGCGGGTGGGTTTATTGCAGTGTCCGGCGCATGTTGGGCACCGGAGAGTTCCTCGTCCTCGGCTTCATCCTGCTGGTGGTCTTCTCGGCCGCCCGGATGGGGCAGTTGGGCAACGCGGTGGGCAAGTTCGTCTACTCGTTCCGCAAGGCGTCTCGCGGCGAGGACCTGGTGGACGTGAAGCACCTGCCCCACTCGCGCCGGGGCACCACCGACGCGGACTACACCGAAGGCTCCTCCAAGGACCGCCGCTCCTAGAACTCCTCCCCTGTCGGGAGCACCAGCGGACCGGGCGGGCTGCCGGGCGCCGGCGCGAGCAGCAGGCGCGCGGCCTGCTGCCTCAGGGCGGGCAACAGCCCCGCGTCCTCCACCAGCTCGCGCAGGTCCGAGGTGGAGAGCAGCGGCACCAGCTTCGCGCCCACCTCCGGCGGCAGGTACGGGTTGAAGGCCAGCGCGCGGCGCACCTTGTGGCGCACGGACCAGCGCGGCGACTTCCAGATTTCGACGAGCGGCTCCGGACGCGCGGGCCTGCGCGCCGCGATGCGCACCACCAGGTCCTCGGTGAGGCGCGGGTTGATCAGCACGTTGCGCAGCACGGCCGGGTTGCTCACGGTGGCCAGGCGCGACAGCACGTCCGGGTCGCGCGTGAGGCGGGCCTGCTGCTTCAGGTGGCCCAGCGACTGGTTGGCGGCCTGCGCGTCCGCGCGGGCGGCGGCGTCCGCGTCCAGCTCCTTGCGCGCGGGGCCCTGGGCGAAGAGGTCCGCCACCGCCTCCAGCGACTGCACGTGGGCCATGCGCCGGAGCGCCTCCACGTGGGGGATGTGCTCGGCCTCCTGATCCAGCGCGGCCAGGAAGTCCGACAGCACGCAGGTGGCGGGGGCCTGCCCGGCGCGGGACAGCGACAGCAGGTGGCCAATGAGCTCGTTCGTGTCGAACGGCTCACGCCGGGCCAGCTCGCGCGCGGCGGCCTTGCGGCGCACGGTGGCGCCTCCGCCCAGGGCGTGCAGGTTGCGCGCGAGCGCGCGGGCCTCCTCCAGCGTGGACATGACGCCTTCAGCCTCCCGTGCGGTCCGCGGTGGGTTCGGAGGGGATGGGCTCCAGCGTCACCTCCAGCCGGTGGCCGGTGAGGTCCGCGGGGAACTCCTGGAACAGCACCAGGAAGGGCACCTTGCCGCCCGGAGGCACCGGGAGGGACGCCGCGTCCATGCGCTGGCGCAGCGCGGTGGCGGCCTCGCTCGTGGTGATGGCGTGGAGCTCCTCCGGCGTGGCCAGCGCCCCCGCGAGCCCCTCCGTGGAGCGCACCCGCTGGTCGCCGTCGAAGAGGGCGGCGCGCACGCGCACGGCCGCCGCGGCGCCGGTGCGGTTCTCCGCCTCTCCGCGCACGACGAAGAGCATGCGGCCATCGCGCGTCTCGTAGAGGCCGTTGGACACGTCGCTCGCGATGAACGGGCGGGACGCGGGCATCACCAGCGTGCGCAGGCGGTCCGGGGACAGCGTGGAGGGGTCCACCCTGCCGTCGCGCAGGTACATGGCGCCCAGCGCGCCCAGGGCCACCACCAGCGCGGTGGCGATGGCGAGGTTGAGGACCACCCCCGTCAGCTTCCGCGCGCGGCCGGGCATCCGCCGCTGGGGCATGCCCACGTCCTCGATGCGGGCGGAGGGCTTGGCCACGGTGACGGCAGGCCCGGAGCGCATGCTCGCCAGGTCCACCACCTCGCGGCGGGGCGTGGTGATCTTGAACGGGTCACCGTCGTCGTACGCCGGCACGTCGCTCAAGAGCGAGATGCCGCCGGGCTCCTCCGCGCCGCCCGCTTCGGCCGGAACGTCGCCCAGCAGCGCGGCGCGGCCGGTGTCGGAGGCGGCCATCCCCTCCTCGCCAGAGGCCCCCGCGCCGGAGAAGTCGAACAGGTCGCTCATCGGCTCCGGACCGACGTGGGTGTCCTCGGGCGCGGCGGACAGGTCCGGGGACGGAGCCGCCGTGTCGATGGACGCGAACGGATCCTCGCTCTCGAAGCCCGGCGAGGGCACCGCCGGCCCCACCGCCGCGGCACCGCTCGGCGAGGGCGCCGCGGCGACGTTCGCGGCATGCCGCAGGGACGCCGCGTCCGGGACCGCCGGAGCGTCGATGGGGAAGTCGAAGAGCGGATCCGGCGCGAGGTCCGTCGAACCGGAGGCGGCCAGCCCCGGGGAGGCCACGGGCGCGGCCACGGGACGTGACGCCCCGGCGGGGACCGAAGCCAGCGGCACGCGCGCGACGGGAGCTCCCGCCGGAGGCATGGCGGCACGCGAAGGCGCAGCGCCTGACGGTGCCGGGCCCCCGGCCAGGGAGGCACCAGGCCCCGGAGGCATGGCAACACGCCCCGGAGGCGAAGGAGCCACCGCCCCGGGAGGAACCGGGCCCCTGGGCGCCGCGGCCCCCAGGGGCGCGGACTGCGCGGCGAACGCACCCGGCCCGCTCGGAGCCACGGCCGCCGGACGGGGCGCACCCGCGTTCCCCACCGCGAACGCCCCGGGAGGAGCAGCCCGGGCGGCGGGAGGCGCGAAAGCCCCCGGAGGCACCGGGCGGGGCGCCGCTGCCGGAGGAGCCGCCACGGCCGGCCGGGGAGCGGCCACCGGAGCGCTCGGCGCCGGCCCATCCAGCATGAAGTCCGCGAACGGGTCATCCAGGTCCGGCAAGGCCGGATTCGGAGGCGGCGGGGCCGCCTGTCGCCGGGACGCGACGCCCGGGGACGGCGTGGGCGGGTCGAACGGCATCATCGCCCCGGCGGCGCCCGGCGTGGCGGGGGCCCGGCCGGGGGCCGCTTGCGGGGCGTCCACGTCGATGTCCACATCCACGTCACCCCAGGACTGGACCTGGGACTTCACCGCGGGGGCGCCGGGCGCGTAGTACGCGGCACCCGGCCGGGTGACCTCCCCGGTGGGCTCCGGGGCCTCTCCGAACGCCTGGAACGGGTCCGCCTGTCCGGCCGGAGGGCCAGCGGGCGGGGGGGCGCTCAGGGCCGGCGCGGGCTCACGCGCGACCCGAAAGGTGTTCTGACATTTGGTGCAGCGGACCTTGACCCCTTTTTCCGTCACCTTCTCGTCGGGGATCTTGAACCGCGTCTGGCACTGTTCGCACTGGACGATCATGGGGTCGGGTCGGGGGGACTTGGAGCATAGGCCCACCCGGCAACCACCGCGAGTCGGGCCCGGGTAACTTGCTCGCTTCCGACCCCTTTGATACGAGGTTCGCCCCTTTGGAAATCAAGAAGTAAACCAGTAAATGCCAAGGCGCAGCCGGGGTCGGAGACGACAGACATGAGCGAGGCCGAGCAAGCAAACGCTCCCAGCAACACCAAGGAGCCGAAGATCATCAAGCGCTACACGAACCGGAAGCTCTACGACACCGTGGAGAGCCGGTACGTCACGCTCGATGAGATCGCCGCGATGATCAAGGAGGGCACCGAGGTGCGGATTGTCGACAACCGCACGAAGGAAGACCTGACCTCCGTCACCCTCGCGCAGATCATCTTCGAGGAGGAGAAGAAGAAGAACCAGATGCCGCTGTCGGTGCTGCGGGAGATCATCCGCCACCCCGGCGAGTCCATCTCCGGGTTCATCCAGAAGGAGGTCTCGCCGCGCGTGGCCTCCATCCGCGAGGAGGCCGAGCAGCGGCTGGACAAGCTGCTGCGCCGCGAGGACGGCAGCCTGCAG
>NZ_RAWC01000279.1:0-9765 GCF_003611685.1 Corallococcus sp. CA049B
GGGAAGGACTCCCAGCCCTCGGCGTCGGGCGGCGGCTGGACGCGGGTGGGTTCCTCCTCGCCAGGCGCGGCCTGCGCGGGTGGGGCTTCGGAAGCGGGCCTGCCGGGTTCGCTCCAGGACTCGTCGGGGGTCGCGCTCCGGGGAGGCGGACTGGACGTCTGGGCCCGGGCGGAGAGGGCCGGCGCCAGGGCCAGGAGCGACAGGCTGAGGAGACCGGGGAAGCGCATGGTGGAAGAAGGCAGGCAGCCTAGCCCACGCTCCGGCCGTGAACGAGGCCGGCCTGCCCGACCTCTCCCCCGCCATCCGGTCGCGTCCGGAAAGCGGCAGCCGCGCCACAATGCTGATGACGGGGGCCGGGCACGGTCTACCATCCGCGCCGCGCGCATGGCGTCGGTGAGGAGAGCCAACGGGATGAGGTTCGGACGGGGTGCACTGCTGATGGCGCTCGCCCTGGGCGCGTGCAGCAGGCCCGGTGCGGGCGCTGACGTGGCGGACGCGGGGCCCATCGGGCTGCCGGGGCGGCCGTCCACGCTGAGGCTGCCCTCGTGCGAGGAGCTGCTGCCGGCGGACCTGCGCGACCTGACGCTGAACGGCTTCACGATGAAGGAGGAGCGCGCGTGTCCCACGTGCGGGCCCGTGTGCTCGCTGCGTTCGCCGGCACCGGCGGACCTGTCCGTGTTGGTGGCGTATGACTGCCAGCCGAGCTACGCGAACGCGGATGTGCGCGCGCTGCTCGCGCCGACGTTGAACACGGGCGGTGAGGAGATTCCGGCGCTGGGCCGGGCCGCCGCGCGCCGCAACCCCGTGCAGGGCATGACGCAGGTGGTGGCGTGGGATGATGACGCGCCGTGCGTCGTGGTCGTGACCTGGCTGGGGGACGACCCCGACCGTGCGATGGACGTGGCGCGGCTCGCGGTGACGTCGAATCACCGCGTGGAGGAGGCGACGGCGGACGCGGGCGCGGAGCTCCCGGCGGACGCGGGGGACAAGCTCCTCCTGGATGCGCCGCTGGAGCCGCTGGACAGCCTCACCGCGCCGCGCGCGGGCTCGAAGGACCTGCTCTCCGCGCCTCCGGGCTCCGTGACTCCGGCTCCGCCAAGGCCGGCGGCGCGGTGACCCGCTCCACTCAGTAGGGCCACTTGCCTATGGCGTAGGCATGCGTGGCCTTGTGGTTGAGCCACACGAGCAGCAGCGCCACCGTCCAGCGCAACGCCTTGGGACGCGTGGCCAGCCAGTCGCCCGCGACGAACATGACCGGGAAGAGCACCGCGCCGAAGCGGAAGGCATTTCCCAGGTCACCTTGGGGCAGCATCACCAGGAGCGACAGCAGGGCATAGAGGCCCAGGGCCCGGTCGCGGCGCCACAACATCCCCCCGAACACCAGCCACGCCGCCCCGAAGACGTTCCGCAGCACCAGCCAGCCGTTGAAGCCCTTGTGCCAGGGATTGCCGAACCACAGTCCCCGGATGGCGCCCCAGAGCGAGTCCACGTGGTTCCACTCCCGCTGGGCCTTCAAGAACATGAAGGGGTCACCGGAGCGGCTCCACTCGAAGAAGAGCAGCCCTCCGAACGCCACCAGCGCCAGGCACCCCATGAGGCCGAACCGCGCGATGCGCTCGCGCCACGTCGGCTCGCGCATGGCGGCCAGGAGCGCGGCGGCGACCGCCACGAAGCAGCCCTGGTTCCGGGTGAAGATGCAGAGTGAGACCAGCACGGCGGAGGGCAGGAGCTGCCCACGCGAAGCACACGCCAGGGCCCCGAACGACAGGAGCAGGAAGAGCCCCTCCGTGTGGTGCGAGTGGAGCGCGAAGCTGGCGGGACCGTAGAGGAAGACGAACCACCCCCAAGGCGTCCGGGCCGTCATCCCTTCGCGCACCGGCCCCTGCCGCGCCTGGTGGGTGTTCCACGCGACGAAGCCCAGCAGGCAGGCCGTGGACAGGGCCGCGCCGACGACCTGGGGCGGCAGCGTGCCCCCCAGCCCCTGCCGCACCAGCCAGACCAGTCCCGGGTACAGCGGCAGGAAGGCCCAGAGGGGCCAGGAGTAACCGTCCAGGACCAGCGTGCTGTAGTGGTGCGAGTCCCAGCGATCCAACACCAGGAGCAGCGGGAGCTCCCTGCGCCACGCCGTCCAGGCCCAGAGCCCGAAGTGGTGGACCAGGAGCACCCCCACGAGCCCCCAGGGCGACGACGCGAACTTGAGACGGAGCTGATCCGCCTGAGCGGGGAGACCCATGAGCGGGGGTCACCATGTCCTCGCGTCATGGCTCAAGCAAGAGCCCTGTTCCTTCCGCGCACGGCGCGGCCATTTCCAGGAGGAATGACCGCGCCGGTGCGGTTCGCGTCTTGCGCTACAGCGTCTCCAGGTACGCCACCAGGTCGTCCACGTCCGCGTCGGACAGCTGCGCGGTCATGCCGTGCAGGTTCGTCTCGCGGCCGTTCAGCAGGCGGGCCTTGAGCGTGGGCGCGCTGCCGTCATGCAGGTACGGCGCGGTGCGGCCCACGCCCAGGAGCGACGGCGTGTTGAGCCCCGCCTGGATGACCGCCGCCGCGTCCCGCAGCACGCCCGAGAGCACGAACGTGCCCACGTCCACGTTGCGGTTGTCCGTGAGCGCCGCGCCCGTGTGGCACGTGTCGCACTTCGCCTGCGTGAAGAGGGCGGCCCCGCGCGCCTGGGACTCGGTCAGCGGCTCGCCATGGAACGCGTTGTCCGTCGCGGGGATGGCGTCGATGAACGCCCCCAGCTTCGCCACCGTGTCCTCGTCCAGCGCCTGGCCGCCCATGCGGTCCTTCACCGTGGCGCTCATGAAGTCCCCCAGCGCGGAGAACTCGCCGCTCCAGTGGAAGGGCGCCGTGGCCGTCGTCATCCGCCCCGCCAGGCTGGGCGTCTGGCGCGGCCCGTCCGGGAAGCCCCACACGTGGCCGTCCTCGCGGCCCTCCAGGTGGCACGACGCGCAGGACACCGCCACGGCCGGGCTGGTCATCCGCGCATCCACCGCGCTGAAGAACAACCGCCGGCCCGCCGCCGCCATCGGAGGCAGCGTGTCACCCGCGATGACCAGGCGCTCGCCCTCTTCCTGGATGTCGCCCCATTCGTTGCCGCTGGAGCCCAGCGTGCTGACCGTGTGGTCGAACGCGTTGTAGACGTACGCCTTGCGCCCGTCCCGCGTGAGCGCGATGCCGTTGGGCCCCGCCCCCACGGCAATCAACTGCCGCACCGGGCTCGTCTCACTCACCAGGTCCGAACCGGAGCGGCGCCACGAGGGCAGGATGGCCACGTTGTTCGAGTCCTGGTTCACCAGGAACAGCCACGCGCCCGTGGGGTCCACCACCGCCGCCGCCGGCCCCTGCAGGGGCGTGCCGAACAAGGGGCTCGCGACGAGCGACGTGGGGTAGTCCGGCTTCTCCTCCGGCGGCGGCTTGCACTCGTCCAGGTCGTCCACCACCGGGCGGGGCGCTTCGTCCTCCGTGTCGAAGGTGATGAGGCCCGCGGCCACCACGCCACCACCGGCCGCCGCGCCGCACGGCGTCCCGCCGCCGTACATGGAGTCCCCCGTGTCGGGCCCACGCCCGTCCACGGGCCCGCCCAGGGGGTCCTCGCGCGACCACAGCACCGGCGCGAAGAGGCGCCGGCCATCGGGAGCGCTCAAGAGGTCCACCATGCCGCGCGACCGGAAGGAGCGCGGGCCCTGCTGGGGATTCATGGGCAGCGGCTCGAACTCCGATGGTGCAGCAGGGGGCGACGGCCGGTTCGCCCTCGCGAGCAGGTCCGTGCCGCCGCGCATCACCTGGGGCTGGTTCGCGTCCGACAGGTCCACCGTCATCACGTCGCCCTGCCGGAACAGGGACACCGCCGCCTTGCGGCCATCCTCCAGCAGCGCGATGCCGCGCGGCTCCTCGCCCAGCGGCAGCTCCCAGCGCGCCGTGAGCGTGCCCGTGTCGATGGCGGTGAGGCTGCCCCGCGCGGCGGACTCACGCATGGCGCTGTTCACCACGTACAGCGTGCCGCCATCCGGCGACAGCGCCATCCCCGTGGGCTCCACGCCCACCGGGACGCGCGCGGCCTCCACCGCGTCACCCTTGCGGATGACGGACACGCTCCGGCCGCCCCGGTTCGTCACGTACACGGTGTCGTCCGGGCCCACCGTCACGCGCTCCGGACGCGGGCCCACCCGCACCTCGGACACCTTCTCCCGGAGGGCGGTGTCCACCACGGCGAGGATGCCGTTGTCCGCGTCCACCACGTAGAGAAGCGAGTCGTCCCGGCTGAGCGCCACGGACCCGGAGGCATTGCTCCAGGTGCCCGCGACCTCGCGCTCCCTGCAACCCGACAGCACTAGCGTCGTCACCGCGCACAGCGCGGCCCATCCCTGCCGTCGCATCGGAAATGCCATCCCCTCCCGCGAAGGCTTCGCGCGCTTCTTCCGGCCCCACCCCGCGCGCATGCCCCACGGCCTGTCCGGAAGCGTGCCGGCCCTGCTCACACGCCTTCCCGAGGGCCGCATGCTCGCCCAGTCGGCCCCCCGAAGTCGACGGCCTCTCCCTCCGCCGTATGGCTCCGGACAATGTCGGGAAGACTCCCCCTCCCCCAAAAGCCGCGAGCACCCGGCCGCCGTCGCGTGTAGACACGGGGGGCCGTGTCTCGTCCCGCGCCCGTCATCCTCAGCTTCCGGCGCACGTTCGCGCTGCTCATCCTGCTGGTCGTGCTGCCCTCGGCCGGCCTGTCCGGCTTCGGCGTCGTGGCCATCATCAACGAGCGCGCCGCGGTGGAGAAACGCCTGGAGGCCGCGTGGCGCGGGACGCTGGCGGACCTGTCCGCGGAGGTGCCCCGCGCGCTCGGCAGCGGACGGTTGGAGCGCGTGGGCGGCACCGAGCAGCTGGCCTTCCTCCTGCCGGATGACCAGGAGCTGTCCGACCCGGACGGCACCTTCCACGTGGAGAACGGCCTGGTGCGCACGAAGGACCCGCAGCTGGCGGAGGCCCTGGCGGCGCTGGTGCCGGAGGCCGCCTCGCTGCCCACGGTGCCCACCGTCTTCTCGCTCGCCTCGAACGGCCGCGCGGTGATGGTGGCCGCCGAGCGCCGGGGCGCCACCGTGCGGGGCGTGCGGCTGTCGGGCGTGGCGCTGGACTCGCTCCTGTCGGAGAAGGCGCAGGGGCGGGCCACGTCGGAGCCGGTGCGCTTCACGCTGCTGCCCGTGCCGCGCGACACGTCCAGCGAGGGCGGGCTCGTCAACCGGCTGATGTCGGAGGTGGCGCAGGCGCGGCAGAACGCGCTGGGGACGCCGGTGCTCGCGGAGCGGGTGCTGTCCGCGCCGTTGCAGGACTTCCGCCTGGTGGTGCTGCCCATGGGCGAGGACCCGGTGGCGAGCGCGTCCACGCGCAACCGCGTCGTGTACGGCGTGCTCCTGGGCCTGTTCTACCTGACGCTCACCTTCGGCGTGGGCTACACCGCCCGCGTGCTCTACCGCGAGGCGCGCCTGTCGCGCATGAAGACGGACTTCGTGTCGCTGGTGAGCCATGAGCTGCGCACGCCGCTCACCTCCATCCGGATGTTCATCGAGACGCTGGCCCTGGGCCGGCTGAAGGACCCGGCGCAGCAGCAGGAGGTGCTGGACCTGCTCACGAAGGAGACCGAGCGCCTGTCGGACCTCATCGAGCGGGTGCTTGACTGGGCGCGCATCGAGAGCGACCGCAAGGTGTACCAGCGCGAGTCCCTGCCGGTGACGGACGTGGTGGACGCGGCGGTGGCGGCCTTCCGCACGCAGCGGCACGGCGACGGCATGGAGTTCACCGTGAAGGTGGAGGACGGGCTGCCCCGCGTGGAGGTGGACCGGGTCGCGGTGGCGGGCGCGCTGCTCAACCTGTTGCAGAATGCCTACAAGTACAGTGGGCCCACCCACCGCAGAATCGCCCTCCGGGCACAGAGAGACGGCGGATACGTGAACCTGTCGGTGGAGGACAACGGGGTGGGCATCGCCAAGAAGGACCGCAAGCGCATCTTCGAGCGCTTCTACCGGGTGGACAACCTGCTCACGCGCAAGACGGAGGGCAGCGGCCTGGGGCTCGCCATCAGCAAGCGCATCGTGGACGCGCACGGCGGCCGCATCACCGTGAAGAGCGAGCCCGGCCAGGGCAGCTGCTTCACCCTCCAGCTCCCGGTGGGCCGCGCATGAGCACGTCCGTCCCCCAAGAGGAGAAGCCCCAGCGCATCCTGGTGGTGGAGGACGACCTGTCCATCCTCACCGGCGTGTCCATGAACCTGCGCTTCGAAGGCTACGAAGTGCTCCAGGCCCAGGACGGCCGCACGGGCCTGGCCAAGGCGCTGGACGAGTCGCCGGACCTGCTGGTGCTGGACCTGATGCTGCCGGAGATGAACGGCTACGAGGTCATCCGCGAGCTGCGCCAGCGCGGCCGGGACACGCCCGTGGTGGTGCTGTCCGCGCGGGGCCAGGAGTCGGACAAGATTCTGGGCCTCAACCTGGGCGCGGACGACTACGTGGTGAAGCCGTTCGGCCTCCAGGAGTTGCTCGCGCGCATCAAGGCGGTGCTGCGCCGCCGCTTTGGTGCCACGGGCATCACGCCGCCGCCGGTGACGTTCGGGGACGTGAAGGTGGACCTGTCCCAGCGCACGGTGGCGCGCGACGGGCAGCCGGTGGAGCTGACGGCGCAGGAGTTCAAGCTGCTGGCGCACTTCCTCGCCCACCCGGGCCGCACCTTCACGCGGGAGGAGCTCCTGTCCGGCGCGTGGGGCTACCACTACGAGGGCAGCGCGCGCACGGTGGACAACTTCATGCGCCAGCTGCGGCTGAAGTTCGAGTCCGACCCGGAGGCGCCCCGGCACTTCCTCACCGTGCGCGGCCTGGGCTACCGCTTCGAGCGCTAGAGCCGCTCACACCCCGGCGACGCCAATCTGGCGCAGGTCCTCCAGGTCGAAGGGCTTGCCGTCGAAGCGGCCGTAGCGCTCGCGCAGAGTGAGGCCGCTGGCGACGAGGGCGCTCTCCAGCTCCTCCGGCAGGAAGTGCTTCAGCTTGAGGCGGCGGATGGGGCTCTGGCCGCCCGGCGGACGCCGCTCGCGCAGGTGCAGGGCGAAGAGGGGGCGGCGGGGCTCCACGGCGGCGCCGGGCTCGTCGTCGTCGCGAGGCAGCACGGGTTCGCGCGGGGCGTTGAGCACGTCGTAGATGAAGGTGCCGCCGGGGGCCAGGTGGTGGCGCACGGTGGCGAGGAACGCCTCCAGGTCGTCGCGGCCGGGCATCAGGCCCAGCGCGTGCTGAGGGGCGAGCACCAGGGGGAACTGCTCCGGCAGCCGCAGCGCGCGGGGGTCCATGGCCATGAGGCGCGTGCGCGCGGAGACGTCCGGGGACTCGGAGGCGCGGCGCTCCTCGGCGGAGCGGATCATCGCCTCCGAGGGGTCCACACCCACGGTGGAGAAGCCATGGCCCGCCAGCGCCCACGGCACCCGGCCGTTGGCGGCGCCCAGCACGAGCACGGGCCCGCCGTGTTCGGTCGCCTGCCGCGTGTAGAAGACGAGGTCCGGCTCCTGTCCCACGAGGGACAGCGGGGTACGGCCGCGTGCGTCGTTGCCTGCCATTGCCCAGGCCCTAGCACGGTTGGGGGGCGCTCCGGGACACCGGCGTTCACACAATGGGTAAGGGGTTGCCCACCCGCTGTCGCTCAACCGACGCGCACTGCCCGTGCCCCGACGGTGAGCTGCCCCCGGGGGCTGGCACCCTCCTTGCCTTGATGGCCGCGAACAATGGCTTCGCGCCGGGGGACCCTCCCCCGGCCCAGTGTGAGGTGGGCGGCATATGAAGCACGGGTGGCGGTGGACGGGGGCGCTCCTCCTGGCGGGAGCGCTGGGGTGGACGGGCTGCGGCGGGGGCGACGGCGACACGACCCGGGTGGAGGTGCCGGTCACGCCCGTGGAAGAGGACCCGAGGCTGCCGGACGCGGGCACGGGTGAGGTGGACGCGGGCACGCAGGTCCCCGACGCGGGCTCGCAGGTTCCCGACGCGGGCACGCAGGTTCCTGACGCGGGGACCGGGACGGATGCCGGCACGGGCACGGATGCGGGGACCGGTACTGACGCGGGCACGGATGCCGGCACCGACGCGGGGGTTCCGGAGAAGGTTCAGACCTATCCCCGCCCCTCGGCTCCGGGCTGGACGTTCTACAACCAGGAGCAGGGAGCGCCGCGCTACGTCTACGGCATCACCGCCGACCAGGGCGGCAACGTCTGGGTCGCGGGCGGTGAGGAAGGCCTGTTCCTCATCAAGAAGGGCTCCAACACGATTCAGCGCTTCACCCTGTCCGAAGGCCTGCGCCCCTACGGCCGCATGCGCGACGGCGTCGGCGGTGCGCCTCCGGGCGTGCCGTACCTCAAGGTCATCTCCGTGGCGGGGGGCCCGGACGGCACGGTGTTCGTCGGCTACGCCGGCAAGCCACCTCAGCCGGGCATGCCCACCTGCGAGGACGAGTGGGACCAGGCGGAAAACGACCACCGGGAGCCAGACGCCAGCGTCTACAAGAGCGGTGACGCCGACAAGGTGACCCTCAAGGCGGACGGCACCATCGACGTCGTGCACTACGACATCCACACCGGCCCCAAGAAGGTGAAGGCCGAGCTGCGCGGGCGCGAGAAGGTCTGCACCGTCTATCGAATCGCCTACGACCCGGTGAAGGAGGTCGTCTGGTTTGGCGGAAACCACGGCTTCGCCATGGGCGATGCGAAGTTCAACGGCATCGTCCCGGCCTATTGCTGGGATCCGCGCCCCTGGAACACGGAAGGCTTCAAGTGGGAGTTCGAGTGCGCGGGCCTCTACGAGCACGTGCACCCCGCCATCTCCGGCTCCAAGGGCGAGCTGCTGTCAGACCGCTACTACGGCATCTCCATCACGGACAATCACGACGTCTTCTTCGGCGGGCAGATCCGCTCCACGCGCTTCCGCTACGGCACCAACGGGGACGACTATTGGACGGCCCAGAGCGAGACGGAGGACTCGGGCTACGATTGGAACCGCTTCGACATCTGGCCTGACGCCGTGCCGAACTACCCCACCGCCGCGCAGCGCGTGGACGACAACGTCTCCGGCATGGCTCCGGCGTCCAACGGCGGCGTGTGGGTCAGCTCCTTCTACTACGGCCTCGCTCGCCTGAGCGCCAACGGGACCGTGGAGACCAAGGTGATGCAGGACCTGGTCAACTACACGCCGGCCAAGGGCAGCACCCCCGCGATGGCGCCGACCTCCTCCATCGCGACGGACCCGTGGGATGGCAGCCTCTGGGTGGGCGCCAACTGGTGGGGCGGCATCACGCGACTGAAGGGCGGCAGCTCGGTGAAGTACAGCGGTGACGTCTTCGGCAACGTGGTCACCTCTGTCAGCAGCGTGTCCGACATCCAGTTCGACCGCTCCGCCGGCAAGCGCCGCGTGCTCGTCACCTTCGAGGGCGTCAAGAACGCGAAGACGGGCGTCGTCACCCCGGGCCTCATCGGCATCTACGAAGGCGACTGACGCGGAATCCCGCACTGGAGTCCTGACACGGCCGTCCTTCCCGTCATGGGGAGGGCGGCCGTTGTCTTGGAGCCCACCTGGCCACCGCGATGCTTTCACCCTGAAGCATCCCAACCCGCGGGCGGCGCCCCCCTCTCGCACCGCGAGAAACAAATCGGCACGCACGCTTTTGGACGCACCGTGCCCGGCTCCCCACCTGCCGGGCACGTCGAGCGCCGACAGACAGCCCGCGCGGGCCCGAAGCCGTCTAGAATCCCCG